>JAHFQC010000022.1:0-10918 GCA_023259375.1 Alphaproteobacteria bacterium | reverse complement strand
CGAGCGCATCATGCGGGCGCTGATCCTGAGACGCGTCGGCCTGCTCGAACAGGGCACCGGCGGACCGGTCATCGTCGGTCCCGAGGACAACGGCGATGTCTTGCGCCTGCAAGGCTTCCTCCGCCGCAACGGCCACCCGTTCCAGCGGCTCGATCCGGCCGACGACGGCGGCGCCCGCACACTACTCGAGAAATATGCGGCGCGGCCGGAAGACCTGCCGATCGTTTTGTGCCCGGACGGCTCGATGCTACGCAACCCGAGTGAACAACAGCTCGCGCGCTGCATCGGTCTGCTGCAGGCGATCGATCCTGCAAAAATCTACGACGTCGCCATCGTGGGCGCAGGGCCCGCAGGACTGGCAGCCGCGGTGTATGCCGGTTCGGAAGGGCTTTCGGCGATCGTGCTCGACTGCCGTTCGTTCGGCGGACAGGCGGGGGCATCGGCGCGGATCGAGAATTATCTCGGCTTTCCCACCGGCATTTCCGGCATGGCGTTAATGGCGCGCGCCTATAATCAGGCGCAGAAGTTCGGCGTCGAGATGGCCATTCCCGACGAGGTCAAATCATTAGCCCGCGGCGACGGCGATTTCGCTTTGAATCTCGCCAGCGGTGGAAGTCTGAGGTCCCGTGCGGTCATCGTCGCCACGGGCGCGCGTTATCGCCAGCTCAAGCTCGACAATCTCTCGGAATTCGACGGCTCGTGCGTGCATTACTGGGCGTCGCCGCTCGAAGCACGACTGTGTAAACAACAGGACGTCGCTCTGGTCGGCGCCGGCAATTCGGCGGGACAAGCGGCCGTCTATCTCTCGGGACATGCCTCCAAAGTCTGGCTTTTGGCACGGCGCGGGCTGGAAGCGACCATGTCGCGCTATCTGATCGACCGCATCGCGGCGCAGCCCAACATCGAAGTACTGACGGGGTATGAAATCACGGCGCTGGAAGGCAATGGCGGCGTGCTGCGGACGGTGCGCTGGAAAAATCGCGACGGAGAGGAAAGCGCGAAGTCCATCGCGCATCTTTTCCTGTTCATCGGGGCCGAACCCAATACCGACTGGCTGGCTGCATCAGGAATCCGGCTATGCGAGAAAGGCTTCATTGCCGCCGACGGCCGTCATGAGGGCAGTCCGCTCGACACCTCGATGCCGGGCGTCTTTGCCATCGGCGACGTGCGTTCGGGCTCGATCAAACGAGTTGCATCGGCGGTGGGGGAAGGTGCGGCCGTGGTCGCGCGTATTCATCGGTATTTGGCAGATGCGGCTTAGCGGCAGACTGCGCTAAGCCGCGCCAGACCTACTGCCCTTTGGCTGCCGGAAGGGAACTGACCTGATCGGCCGTCATGACGGTGCGCAGCTTGCCGCTGAACGGAATGTAGCGAACTTGCGCCGGGGTCAACGCCACCACTTTCTGCGGCGACTTCAATTGCACTTCGAGACGTCCCACCAAGCCGGTGTCGGCGGTCACCACGCGCTGGACTTCGCCGATCGGCTTGCCCTGAGCGTCTTCGACCTTGGCTTCGCTGAGCGTCTCGGAAGGATTAACGACTTCGGAAATGTCGACCGTCTTTGCGGTCGACGCCGGACGCGGCGTGTTGGCCGCCTGTTTCATCGGGGCCATATTACCGGCCCACGCAACAGTGCCCAGCAGCAGAGTTGTGACAAAAAGGGTCGCAGGAATTCGCATTGGTTAGGCTCCTCGATTTTTCCGTGAAGCACCAACGCCGCGACCCGCTCCCGTGTTCCGGGTTATCTGTTCCGCCTTGCCGCGCGAATTGTTTGGCATTGTATTGATCCTCTTAAGCCGAATGAAAGGCGCCGTTGCGAAACTCCTCCTACAGTTGTGCGGCAGGGAGGGGGCTTGCCATGTCGAGTTTCGGAAAGCGCCAGTCGTTCGGCATAGAGCCGGTCGCGGCGATACGCCCCGTTCGGCCAACGGCTGCCGCCCCAGCCGCCGAGGTGCCGCCAAAATTTCCGCTTTTCACGGCCACGGTCGCACTGACGCTCTGCGCAATCTTTACCGCACAGTTTTTTCTGACCGACCACACCGGCGTGTCATTTGGATACCGCTACGCGGTGACGTGGGGCGGCGTAGACCGTCATCTCGTCATCGACAAACTGGAGTGGTGGCGGATATTCACCGCGCCCTGGCTGCACGGCTCCATCGATCACCTGATCGGCAACATCATCACCCTCGTTGTCGCCGGAACGGTACTGGAGCGGCATATCGGAAGCTGGTGGCTGGCGGCGGTCTATGTGATCGGTGCACTCGCCGGCAGCATCGCCTCGATTATAATGAACGATCCCCGGATGGTGAGCGTGGGCGCGTCGGGCGCGATCATTGCGCTCGTCGTTCTGGTTTATGCCCTCAGCCACCATGTCTGCCTGCAAGCCCATGCCAAACGGCTGCGGCGAGTGGCGCTGTTCGTGCTGCTGCCGGCCTTGGCACCGTCGGCGGCACATGGAGCGGCACAGATCGATGTCGGCGCCCATTGCGGCGGATTTCTCGCCGGTCTGGCAATGGCGTTCCTGCTGCTAATCATTTGGGATGAAAGTGAACGGATGCCGGGCGGCCAGACTTTCGCCGCCGGTGCCGCAGCACTCGGGATCGGGCTCGCCGCCGCGGCCGGGATGCAAACGCTTTCCGTAGCCCCGCTCTATCGCGAACAGTCGATGGCTTTGGCGCCGGAGGCCGTCATCACTGACAGCGAGGCCCTGCTGCGCGACGGCGCCGCGCTGGAGGCACGCTATCCGCACGACCCGATGCTGCGCTTGGCGCTATCAGTCCAAGCGCTGCGGGGGCGCCGCTATGCCGAAGCGGAGTACCACGCCAAGCAAGGCCTGCAGGAACGCGCACTGTTGACCGAGTTCTTTCCGCACGGGGTCGAATACCGGCTTCAGGCCATGCTCGCCATCGCCCTTTTGGGGCAACAGCAGTTCACCGACGCCCTCGAAGCCGCCGCACCAGCCTGCAAAGATCCGGCAACGGGATCAGCGCTGGCCAAAATGAAACTGTGCAGCGGCTTGCTGAAGGCGGAAAATCAGGCGATTTCGAGATAGCGGTCGGCTTTGCAACCGCAGACTGGGCAATCCTCTTCAACATCGCCGATAACGGTATGGCCGCAGACCGGGCAGACCCGCACCTTGGCGTCGGCAAGGTCCTTGCCTTCCGTGACCGCAGCGATGGCCTGGCCGTAGAGCTCGTAATGCACCTTCTCGACTTCGAGCGCGAAATGCATCGAGCGGGCGGCCTTCTTGTCGCCGTCGGCTTCCGCCTCTTCGATCATCGGCGGGTACATGGTCGTGATCTCGTAATCCTCGCCGCCCTGCGCATCCACGAGGTTATCGATGGTGGCCTTGATGCCGCCTTCGAGCGCCTTGAGGTGATTGCGGGCATGGATCGACTCCGCCGCCGCCACGCCGCGGAACAGGCGCGCTACGACCGGATAGCCGTCACGCTCGGCCTTATCGGCATACGCGAGGTACTTCTGGTTGGCCTGGCTCTCGCCAGCAAATGCCGTTTTCAAATTGCCTTTGGTGCTCACAACAGTCTCCCTCGCACATCGTAGAATCAGTATTAGAACGATGAGACGAAAGCAGCCGTAGCGACAGCTGGCAAAATGGCGCGTGACGTCTTGCGGCCGCTAGCCGTGCCGCAACTTGAAGACGAGAATGATGCTCGTCATCACCAGCGCCGAGCCGTTGCACAGGATGATCGGCAGATCGTGAATCGAGAAGCCGTAGACCAGCCAGCACAGCAGTCCGACCGTCATCACCAGGAACATGGCGAGCGAAATGTCCTTGGTCTGCCGCGTCCGCCAGACCCGGATAACCTGCGGCAGATAGGCGGCGGTGGTGCAAATGGCGGCGGCAAAGCCGAAGAATTGGATCAGCGCGGGGGTCATCGTTTTTGTTATGTTTGCGATTCAGGTGCATTCCTTAGCAGCGAACCGGGCGCGGCAGTAGCGGCAGCACCCACGCAGCCGCCATGCACCGGCCAACGGGGTCAGCGATTCGGACGCGCGGCGCGGATCGACAGGGTCAGCAGGGCCCCCACCACCATGACCGCGGCCAGCACATACAGCGCCGGATTGGTCGAATGGGTGGTGTCCTTGATCCAGCCGACGAAATAGGGGCTGACAAAGCCGGCAATTTGCCCGGTCGAGTTGATCAAAGCCAAGCCTCCCGCCGCCGCGGCGGCCGAGAGGTACCGCCCGGTGAGCGGCCACAACATCGGCAGGCCGGTCAGCGCCCCCATGGTCGCCAGGGTCAGTCCAGCCATCGCGATGGCTATGTTGGTGGCAAACGCTGCCGCCAGGATCAGCCCGCCCGCCCCCATCGCTAGCGGCACCGCCAAATGCCAGCGCCGCTCGGCCCGCACGTCGGCCGAACGCCCGACCAAGATCATGAAAATGCTGGCGGCGAGATAGGGAACGGCACTGAGCCAGCCGATCAGCGCCGGGTCCTGCCCGACGGCGGTCTTGATGATCGAGGGCAGCCAGAAATTGATCGCGTAGACGCCGCTCTGGACGCAGAAATAGATCACCCCGAGCAGCCAGACATGCGGATTGGCCACCACCGAGGCGAACGAGTCCGCCGCCGTCTTGGGCGTGTTGGCGCGGTCTTCGTCCAGTTCGTGCACGAGCATCGCCCGCTCGCGTTCGGTCAGCCAGCCGGCGGTTTCGACGCCATTGCTGAGGGCCGCAAGCACGCCGAGGCCGAGCCCGATGGTCGGCAGACCTTGCAGCAGGAACAGCCACTGCCACGCCTCCAGTGCGCCTTGACCGGCGGAGAAATGGACCAGCATCCAGCCCGATAGCGGTCCGCCGAGCACGCCGGAAAGGGGAATGGCCGCCATGAACTGCGCCATGATCCGGCCGCGCCGCGCCGACGGGTACCAGCGCGTCAGATAGAGCACGATACCGGGGAAGAAGCCGGCCTCGCAGGCGCCGGTCAGGAAGCGGATGACGTAGAAAGTCTCGGCATCGCGTACAAACATCAAACTGGCGGAGAACAGGCCCCACAGCACCATGATCAGCGCCAGCCAGCGCCGCGGCCCGACTTTCGCCAGCATCAGGTTCGACGGCACACCGCAGAGGATATAGCCGATGAAAAACACCCCGGCGCCCAGGCCGTAGGCGGATTCGCTCAAATGCAGATCGTCGAGCATCTGCAGCTTGGCAAAGCCGACATTGACGCGATCGAGATAATTGAACAGGTAGCAGACGAAAATGTACGGGATCAGGTGCCAGAACACCTTGCGGTAAACTTGGGCAAGCCCCTCACCGCTGGCCATGTCCGGCACCTCCATCATCGCGCCTTACTGAGACCGCCCCGGGTCGCCAATACAGGCCATTTGTACCGCACGACGGGCGCCGAGCGCCACCAATGCCAAGCCGCCAAACCAAGCCAAAGGCGCTGCCAAAAGCGCTGCGGCGATGAACGTGATGACGGCTGCGGTGACGGCATACATCTCGATCCGATCCAGTGGGCGTTCGCGGGCGAGGAAGGCAATCGGAACAGCCAAGACAGGCAAGTCGTAGAGAAACACATACGGCGTCACCAGCACCGCGGCGGCAGACAAGCTCGCGGCTTTCACGGCGAACGGCGTTTTGCTGCGCCACAGCACAGCGGTGCCGGCAGCCAACGCGGCAGCGAGGATTGCCTGTGCCGTCCAGGCGGCGGCATTGGGGACGCCCAGCCAACGAAGAAAACCATAAAGGCTCTGAAGCTTGCCCCAGCCGACCGCACCGTGTTCGACGAGATTGCTTGTCGTCGCGGGCAAGACGTTCAGGAACGCCGCGAACGTATCGAAGCCGAATACCGCGCCGCTGACGAGCGCAAGAACCAGAACCGAAGCCGAGGTTATCGCGATGGTGCGCCAATAACCGCCAGCCAAGAGCGCGATGGGGATCAACAATCCGAACTGCGGCTTGTAGGTCAATAGTGCGATCAGGATGACGGCGGCAATCGAGCGGCGCTCCAGCGCGAGCAGCGCCAGCCCGAGCAAGGCGGCGGTGAAAAATCCGTTCTGCCCAACCATCAGATCGGCAAGACACCAGGGCGCCGCGAGCGCGAATAGCACCGCCGCGTTCCGCCGAGCCACGGCGCCAACCGTCGCCGCATAGCCGCCCAAGGTGGCGAGGGTCCAGAGCAGAAAGGCGTGCAGATAGTTGAGCTGCGCCAGCGGCGCCAGGATCAGGAAATAGTGCGGCGGATACGGCCAGCCCAAACGGCCACTGAAGTTCTTCCCTGCGACGGCCACTTCGGCGGCGTGTTGGGCTCCATCGCTGTACGCAGCAACGGCATGCCCCGTCGCCGCCAGATGGCCCGCCGTATAGGGCGCGAGAAAATCGGTGATCAAGGCGTGGCCGGTGGCATCGACCATCCAGCGATGCGAGGTCAGTTGCAGCAGCAGCCACGCACCATAGCTGAACGCCACGGCGCCCGCGCAAACGGCTAGCAGCTTCTGCAATTCCACCCGGGCCATCGCAGCAGTCTAGAAATGCCGGGTTACGCCCAGCTTAATGGCACTTTTGCTGCATCCGCAGGCCGATACGGCCGGTTCCGCGCCCCTATTCCGCGCCCCTATTCCGCGCTCTGACGCAGGACCGGCTGTGCCGCCTCGTCCTCGAAGAAACGGACATAGTAGCCGAGACAGGCGTAGCCGTTGGCTTTCGATCCCGTGTCATTGGCGATCGAGCCGACCCAATCGGCCTTCTGCATCAATTCGCGCCGCACCCAGTTGCAGATGCTGATCGAGATGCCGTGCCGCCGGGCAGTGTCCCGGATCAGCGCGAGCTTTTCAATGCAGATCGACTTCTCCGGCGCCATCCGCGAGCGCTGTTTGAGATGGGTCTGGTTTTCTTCCATGAGATAGGACTGGAAGAACTCGGGCAACCGCTCGGGGTCGTAGTAATTGATGTACTGCGCGATGAGCGAGAGGTTGGCCAGCTCCGCCGTGAGGAATTCCGGCTTGATGTTGATGACACCCGCGTTCGCCAGATCCGACATGTAGTCTTCGACAAATTCGGGCGTCAGGTAAGGCAGGATCAGCGGCTGGCACAGCACGGAGTCCGACACCAAGCCCATATCCTGGCAATGCTGCATGACCTCCAGGCGATCTGCGATGGTCCCGGCATGCGGCTCCAGGATGTTGCGCAGATACTGCGGCATGATCCCGATCGAACCGTTCCACTGGGCTTTGCCGGCCAACTGGCGCGCCAACGACAAAATGGTGTCGCCGCGATGAGCGACTTGGACCTGCTTCATGCCCGCCTTAGAGCAGATGAAAAGGCGCACCCGTGAATCGGGATGACGATTGTAGTGATCGATGAATGTCCGCAGCACGTCATGCGCGACGCCGGAAACGAGCAGCGGTTCGCTGAACGCGTCGGTCTTGGGAGAAAAATAGTAAAAAAGGTTCTTGTCCGTATTGCGTTCCAACGAAGCCTTCAGCTTCTCGGCATAATTTGTGTAGACGGTGATCGGCTTGCATTGATTGCCGTCCGTCACCAGACAGTACTGGCAGGAAATCGAGCACGACCCGGACGACGGGGTGACCTCGTAGACGTTGGTCGGGCAGATGCTGGTGTAGTTGTGGATCTCCAACTCCTTGTCGGCCGGAACTTCCTCTTCCAGATAGGTCGAACTCGGTTGAAGCGCATTGTTGTCGAACAGCATCTTATAGCGTGCGGAGCCCGCGGCCAGCGCGGCGCGAACTTCGGGCGAAACCGGATACGGCAGCCCAAGGGAATCGATCAGGGCGTCGTCGACCATCAGGGGTTTGAAGTTGGGAAGGCGATGTGCATCGCCATGCGTTTCCAGATCAGCGTAAGTTGGCATTGTTATATCCTCAATGATCAGTCGCTCAGTTCATGCACACTTCGCCTGGGGATTGGAGACCCAGGCCGTCAAGTCTTCTCCGCACAAACAATGGTTTTCCACCACGTCGTCTTGCCCGTCCCAGGCCAGAGTCAGGGCGTGACGCGGAGTTGGCCGGGATCGCCACAATGTCCAAAGCCGTGATGGTCCCCGCGCACGATCTTCGCGCACCTCGATCTCGGAAAGCGGCAGATACAGGCCTTTTCCTTCGGCCTTGAGCACCGCCTCCTTGGCGGTCCAAAGAGCAAGAAAGGCGTCGTCCCAATCGACGGCACGCGCCAGCGCCACACACTCGGCCGCACTCAGAACGGATGGCGCCGCATCGCGGAAGTGGACGGATGAATCCCGCGTTTCAACATCGATGCCGAGCGAGCGGGACGATACGGCCAATGCGGTCAAACCGGTCGTGTGGGACAAGTTGAATTGCAGTGCCGCTGGCCCCGCCAAGAACGGTTTGCCGAATGAATCCGCACCAAACCGCAGCGCTGCTGGACTGCGTCCGGGAAATGCTTGCGCCAATACCAAGCGCTTCAAAGCATGCGCTGCGACAAATGCCAGACGGTCGCGCGCGCAAACGAAGCGGCCGGCGCGCGTTCTCTCGCCGTCGTCCAATACGCTAAGCCACTCCGGCGGAGCGCATTCCAGGCCGAAAAGATCGACGGTGTAGACCTGCGGCATAGGTCACGACGACGGATTGGTGGGGGCGGCGGCGGGATCGCGATGCTCGGGCTCGATCGGATCGGACGCCAGAAGGATGATCACACCGACGATCGGCGTCAGAGCCAGGGAACAGAAAAAGTACCCCCAGAACCCGAACCTCCGATGACGGCCGAGCCAGCCGACGACAACGCTCGCCAGGGCACACAGAAGTAATGCTCCCACGACACTCCCTCCATCCCGGAAACTCTGAGTTTTGAGTGCAGACCAGCATCTCCGAACCGTGAGGCCCGGAAGATCAACGGCAGGCTATCAGGCCGCCTTAGCTGGCGGCCTTCTTGGCGTGGAGATCGGCAGCGGCCTTCTTGCCGGCGCAGAACTCTTCGAGGAAGACCTTCTTCATCTTGCAGGCGTCGAAATCCAGGATCGTGCCGCCGGCTTCGTAATGCTGCGTAAACACCTTGCCGACTGCATAGGTCGAGGCCCCGAAAACGATCGGCATCGTCGCCACGCTGAAGGTGGATCCGACCAGCGGAATGAACTTCAGAAGACTGACGGCAACCTCGCCCACGGCCATGGGCGTAATCCCGCCCAAGAGCGACGTCAAAATGGCTTTGCCGCGATCCTCCTTGAACGGAACACCGTATTCCGCCGAGAGCTTCCTGATCAGATCGAGCTGAACCGCCATTGCGCCGAGGATGTCCACCACGGGGAGCGGAACCAAGGCGACCCCCATCGCCATCAGAATGTGATTCCTCGAGAGCACCTCAACGCGCCGCGCCCGCTCGGCAGGATCTGCTGGAGCAGCAGGAGCATCAGTCACGGGATCGGACGGCTTTTTACTGCCTTTTTCAGACATAGCGGTGGCCTCACATGTTTCGAAAGTAAGATGATACTTACACGCAACTACTCACGTAGTGCTGCAAAACAACGAAGCGAACACATCACCGTACAACGCAATCACATTATATGTGGTAGCGATAGTATGTAAATATAAAGACATACATGTGGATAGGTCTGCACCTGAGTTTCAGCGTCCTTCTCTGTCGTAAAAATTTCTATACCGTACAAACACATTCGTTATCTGGCACATTCGTTATCTGGCGTCGTCCGGTCTGGCCAATGTCATGACAGCCCACTCCCTGCCTCAAACGATGCTTGGCGCGACCGCCTACGGTCCTCGCAAGCGTTGGCCGGCAGGGCGATTTCATGAATGTTTTGAAGCAGTAGCGGATCGCAGCCCGGATGCGGCAGCGATTGTTAGCGACACCACGGTTCTGACGTATCGCGATGTCGAGGCGTGGGCCAATGCGCTGGCGCGAGCCTTAACGTCCCACGGCATAGCTCAAGAACAGCCGGTCGGTGTGCTCACCGAGCGGTCGGGTCTGCTTCCCGTCGCTCTCTTGGCGATCTTCAAGGCCGGCGGCGTGTATGTGCCGATGGGCGCGGATCTTCCGGCCGACCGCCTCGTCAGCATGATCCAGCAATCGAAAATGCGTTGCTTGATTGTCTTGGATGGACTGGAGCCGCCCCGCGAGGTTTTAGACGCTCTTGATGAAAATGGAGAGGGACGCGCCGTTCTGCGTCCCGAAGAGATCGACGTCGCCCGCCATGGGGCGCGGCTGAAAACACTGGGCAAGCCGACCGATCTTGCCGCCATCCTGTTTACGTCCGGATCGACTGGCCGCCCGAAAGGCGTGCAGTTACAGCACGATGCCGTCCTCAACATGGTCTTTGGCCATATCGATGCCCAAGCCATCACGGCGAAGGATCGCATCCTACTCGCCACCGCTCCCGGCTTTATTCTGGGATTTCGTGAACTCTGTGTGCCGCTGCTGGCGGGAGCCGCGCTCGTCCCGGCTTCGCGCACGCTTCTCGATGAACCGACAAAGCTTCTCGAACTGATGTCCCGCCACCGGGTCAGTGTCGCGTTCTTCACGCCGTCGTATCTGCGGCTGTTCCATGGCGCCGTCCCGGCGGGGCTGCGCTGCCTGATCACCGCGGGCGAACGGCCGAACGCCGATGACGCGAGGGTCTATGCCCGGACAGTGGACGTTTGGAACGTGCACGGAGCAACCGAGGTCTGCGGCACCATCTGCATGATGCAGGTCGATCCGGACGGCCACGGCCCGATTCCAAGCGGGCGTCCTTTCGCCAACACCTCGGTTCATCTGCTCGACGCCGATGGCGAGGACGTGCGTCCAGGCGAAACCGGCGAAATCTATGTCGTCGGCCAAGGGCTTGCCTGCGGCTATCTCGACCAGCCCAAACTGACGGCCGCCAGCTTTGTGCAAACGCGCTACGGTCGCGCCTATCGCACCCGCGATCTGGGACGGTGGTCGCCGGAGGGAAATCTGATCACTCTCGGCCGCACCAGCGACATGG
>JAHFQC010000105.1 GCA_023259375.1 Alphaproteobacteria bacterium | reverse complement strand
AATTCGCGGAACAGGCGGCCGACCACTTCCTGCATGAAGAGCAGCGGGATCAGCACCGCAATCAGCGAAATGGTCAGCGACACGATGGTGAAGCCGATCTCGCCCGAACCCTTCATCGCCGCCTCATACGGCGAATACCCCTGTTCGAGATAGCGCGAGATGTTCTCGATCATCACGATGGCATCATCGACCACAAAGCCGGCAGCGATGGTGAGCGCCATCAGCGACAGGTTGTTGAGCGAATAGCCGAGCAGGTACATCCCCGCAAAAGCGCCGACGATGCTGAGCGGCACGCTGAGCGAGGGAATGAAGGTCGCCGAGGCATTGCGCAAGAACAGGAAGATCACCAAGACGACCAGTACGACCGCGAGCGTCAGTTCGAACTGCACGTCGGAAACCGAGGCGCGGATGGTGTTGGTGCGGTCGGAAACGACATCGACCTGAACCGAACCCGGCAAGCCGGTTTCGATTTCCTTCAGGATGGACTTCACCGAATCCGCCACTGCGATGACGTTGGCGCCGGGCTGACGCTGGACGTTCACGATGATCGCCGGCGTGGTATTCATCCAGCTCGCGAGCTTGGTGTTCTCGGCCGAGTCCTCGACCGAGGCCACATCCGACAGATAGACCGGCGCGCCATTTTTGAAGGCGACGACAATCTTCTTGTATTCCTCAGGGCTCTGAATCTGGTCGTTGGCGTTGATGGTGTAGGAACGGCTCGGCCCGTCGAAGCTGCCTTTCGGCGCGTTGGTATTGGCGTTCGAAATCGTGGTGCGCAGGTCGTCGATGTTGAGGCCGTAATGGGCCAGCGCCTGGATATTGGCGCGCACCCGCACCGCCGGCCGCTGACCGCCGTTGATCGAGACCAGGCCGACGCCATTGAGCTGCTGCATTTTCTGGACGATGCGCGTCTCGGCGAGATTCTCGAGCTGCGGCAGCGTCATCGATTTGGAATGCACCGCCAAGGTCAGGATCGGCGCGTCGGCCGGGTTGACCTTGTTGTAGATCGGCGGCGCCGGCAGCGATTGCGGCAGCATGTTGCTGCCCGCGTTGATCGCCGCCTGCACTTCCTGCTCAGCGATGTCGAGCGACAGGCTGAGGTCGAACTGCATGGTGATGACCGATGCCCCGCCCGAAGACACCGACGACATCTGCTTGAGGCCCGGCATCTGCCCGAACTGGCGCTCGAGCGGCGCGGTGACCGAGGTCGTCATCACGTCCGGGCTGGCGCCGGGCAGGAAGGTCACGACCTGGATGGTCGGATAATCAACCTGCGGCAATGCCGACAGCGGCAGGAAGCGGTAGCCCAGGACGCCGACCAGCATGATCGCCAGCATCAGGAGCGAGGTAGCCACCGGGCGTTTGATGAAGGGTGCGGAGGGATTCATTGGCTGTGCCCTCCCATCAACCCGGAGGCGGGCCTCCCGGACGCGGACCTCCACCGGGCGGGCCGAATCCACCACCGCCCGGACCGCCAGGACCACGACGGCGCATCTTCTTCATCTCGGCCTTGCAGCTATCGCTGAAGTCGTCGCGATGCTCACGCATGCACATGAACATCTCGGGACCCTCTTTGCCGCCGCAGAACTTCTTGATGTCGGCGCCGCACGCCGCCTGCATGGCGGCACGACGCTTGGCCCGGTCGGCATTGCTCATGCCGACCGCAGCGGTACCGGTCGGCCCCTTGACGTCGGAGACCTTTTGGCCGCCCGGAATGGTGACCTGACCGCCGTCACGCAGCCGGTCGGCGCCGTCGGTCACGACGGTCTCGCCGGGATTGAGGCCTTGGGTCACGGCCACCTTGTCACCCTGCTGCACGCCAAGCGCGACGGTGCGCATTTCGACCGTGTGATCGGCCTTGACCACGAACACGAACGTACCCGAAGCGCCGCGCTGGATCGCCGCCGCCGGAATCACGACCTGATCCTGCAGCGTGTTGACCAGAAGGCGGACATTGACGAACTGGTTGGGGAACAGCCGGCCGTCCTCGTTGGTGAACATGGCGCGAAGCTTGACCGTACCGGTCGAGGTATCGACCTGACTGTCGACGGCCACCAGACGCCCGGTGGCGAGCTTTTCCGTCTGCGCGCGATCGTAGGCTTCGACCTGCATGGCCTCGCCCGAATTGAAGCGCTCCAGGATGGCACCGATATTGTCTTCCGGCACGGTGAACAGCACCGAGATCGGCTCGATCTGCGTCACCACCACGATCGGCGTCGTTTGGCCGGCGCTGACGAAATTGCCGACATCGACCTGACGGATGCCGGCGCGCCCGGCAACCGGCGACGTTACCTTGGTGTAGCCGGCATTGACCGCGGCGGCCGCCACATTGGCCCGATCCGAAGCGACCGTACCCTCGTCCTGCTTCACCGTCGCGATCTGGTTGTCGAGATTCTGCTGCGAGGTCGCCTTGGCGGCCATCAACGACTGCTGGCGCTTCAACTCCAAACGCGCGTTCTGCAGCGAAGCCATATCGCGGGCGAGCTGACCTTTGGCCTGATCGAGCGCCGCCTGGAACGAGCGCGGATCGATTTCGGCGAGCAAATCGCCGGCTTGCACCATCTGGCCTTCGCGGAAAGCAAAGCGGACGACCTGACCGGAGACTTGCGGACGCACACTGACGGTGGCGAGAGGCGTCACGGTCGCGATGGCGTTGAGCGTGACATCGATCGGACCCTTGACGGCACGCGCCACGCCGACCGGCTGCGGGCCACCCATGCCGCGCGGCATCTGATTGGATTCTGTCGGCAGCAGCCACCAGACAAACAACGCGACAAATATCAGGACAAGGGCGATCCAAGCCGCCTTGTTCAATTGCGGATGGCGCTCGCGCCACCGGCCGTACGCGTTGAGCTCCCCATTGGGGGCCGTCCCAAGATGACGGTGCGCGCCTGCGAAATTGCGCTTCGCGGCATCCTTGGCAGTTTCAAATCGGCTCGGTTGATCGTTCATAGCTCCACCCTTACGGGGTCAAACGCGCTTTGCGCGGAACTCAGTCGAAATAACAGAGCGATATTTCGTATGTTTGTCCGATTTGTCGCTAAAGCAAAGGGCGCGCGAGACAATCCCGCGCGCCCTCTAATCCTGAACGAACAGAGAACCTGTCGTTACTGTGCCGGAGCGGCTTCAGCCGCACCGCCTTTGACCGCCTTCTGCTTGGCGAGTTCCACCATGGCGCTGCGCGCTTCGGTGAAGCCCTTGAGCGAGAAAGCGAGGTCGTAACGCTTGCCGTCAACCGACACGATCTGCATTTTCGCGTTGCTCGCCTTTGCGAGCTGGTTGATCACGTCATCGCCCACCGCGGACTCGACATAGCAGCCGCCCTGGTCGCAGCGGCGGAACTTGATCGCCGGCGACTTCCAGGTGTCGCTGTTGATGACGAGGCCGTTCTGCAGCGCGACGCCGAGCGGCACCGAGATCTGCAGCAGCGTGGCGTTGTTCGACGGCGCATAGGCCAGAAGCACGCCGAGGACGCGCTGGCCGGACTTCTTGGCAACGCGCAGTTCGACCATGTGGCAGGGCGTCGCCGACTTGCCGGGCATGCAGCGCACCGTCCAATCGCCGATTTCCTTCACGTCGGTCGGCTGGTTGGCTTTCGGCGGAGCAGCTTCCTGCGCGAGCGCCGGAGCGACGAACAGGGCGGCGGCCAGGGCCAGGGAAATACGGAGAGATTTCATATCCACAGCCTCCACCACAGGTTTGCACGCTTGGCTTCAAAACTCTTGTAGGCCTTGCGCGCATCGACAAAGCCCTTGGTCGAGAACGGGACCGCGACCGACTTGTTGTCGAGGCCGGCAACCACGATGGAAGCATCGCTAGTGTCGCCGATCGTCTTCTCGATTTCGTCCGTGTCCGGAAGAACCGCAACGCAACCGCCCTGCAGGCAGGTCTTGTAGGCGGCCGACTTGGTGTCGCTGCCGAACTTGAGGCCAAGACCGGGTTCCAGCGCGACGCCCAGCGGGACGTTCACGACGAGAACCTTGCTTTCCTTCTTGTCCTTATCCATCTCGGTCATGATCGAGACGCTGGCGACGGTCTGACCGGTCTGCTGGTCAGCGACATCGCTTACGAGCGTGCAGTGCTTGTCCTTGTCCTTGCGGGCGGGGCAGATGACGCGCCAATCCTGGTATACTTGCACCGTCGGGACATCGGCCGGTCCGGCGATCACGCCGCGGCCAATCCAACCCAGCAGTGCACCGACGATGAATAAACCGCCCCAGATCGCAGCATTCTTCGCGTTGGGTGGTAACCCGTCAACGAAACTCGTGCGCGTTGGCGGAGGAGATATTTCGCTCATTTGGGTTCGCTTTGTTACGGTGGATCGAAAATACGGACTGGCGAGCCAAATCCGAGGGTTCGCGTATCCATATCTTGCCGTAATCTCAACGAAAATCTTCGCAAGGTTGGTTATCGGCCGTTTGGCAAGGTGCGGCGGGGCAAGGGAAAGAGTACAGCCCTATCAGGCACTTATCGGGTAACGACAAGGCCGCGCAGGGGGGCGCGCATTGCGACTAGCCAACGCAGCGCATGGGCAATGGTGGCAGGAGCCGCCGTCACTGGCGTCTGCAGCAGTACTGCGTCGCTGAGGCGGGCCAAATGCGGCCAGACGGCCGCGGAACCAGCCGCAGGGGCATTGACCAGCACCAAATCGCAGGACTGCCGCAGCCCGGCGAGGACCGCATCCGCCTGGGGCCAGACCGATGCCGGGGCCGACAGGCAATAGACGCTGCTGCGGCGATCCTTGAGCACCGCCGTCGCAAACGGGGTCCCAGCCACCATGGCGGCCAACCCGGACGTGGGAGAGGCCGGCGCCAGACGGCTGCTCTCTGCATCGATCAGCAAGGTCCTGAGGCCGCTGCGGGCCGCCATCCGGGCCAGAGCCAAGGCGGTGACCGACTGGCTGGGGTCGGGCGCGGCTGATGCAAGACAGACGATCTGGGCTTGGCCGTGCCGGAGCGATGCCAGGGTCGCGAGGAGCCTGTTCAGCCCCCGGCCGTAGGGCGAATCGGGATGATCGAGGACCCAATCGGCCAAACGGAGGTCGGGTGATGCGGCCAGTTCCGCCAGGACTGGCGGAAGCACAGGCGGCGGGGGCGCCGGCGACGGGGGCGCTGGCGGCGGGGTGACCTCGGCATAGGCCGGAACGGCCGCTGGCGGCTCGACGGCCGGACGCTCGGCCCGGCGGACAGGCCTCGCCGGAGTGGCCGCCGGAACCGTAGCCGGGGCTCCGAACCGCTCGAGCAGCAAGGCAATCAGAACGCCGACCAGAAGTCCGCCGGGGATCGATGCCCCTATAAACAAGGAGCGATGCGGCGAGGACGGTGCCGTCGGCACCGGGGCGGTCGAGATGACACGGGCTTCCGGAATCTGGATGTCGTCCTGGTCCTGTACGGCCCGCAACCGGGCAACGAAGGACTCGTAGGTCGCGCGCGTGGAACCCAGATTGGCTTCCAGGGCCTTGAGCTGCACCCGCGCCATATTTTCTACGCGCGCCTGACGTTCGGCTTTGGTCAAACTGGCCTGAATCGACCCGACATGGGCGCGGGCCACTTCGAGATCGCTTTCGAGCGATCCGGCGATGCCCTGCACTTCGCGGGAAATCTTGGCGGCAAGGTCGCGCTTCTCGTTGCGGATCGCCTCCATCTTGGGATGGTTGGGCCCGTACCGGGTGGCGAGATCGGATTCCTGGCGCACCAGTTCGGCTTCCTGGGTACGCAGATCGCCGATCATCTTGGAGTTGACCACAGGCGTGATGGCGGCGGCATTGCCGGTCCGCGACAGCGCCGCGACACGATCATACGCGGCTTTCTTTTCGGCGAGATCGGATTGGGCGGCGATCAGCTGCGCGTTGATCGCCATCAACTGGTCATCGACCAGCGACTTGCCGTCAGCCGAGTCGATGAGATTGTGTTCGGCTTTGTAGATCTGGACCGCCGCTTCCTGCTGCTGCATCTGCTGCGCCAGCTGATGCATGCGATCCGACAGCCACGCTGCGGCTTGGCGCGCCGCACCGCGTTTCAACGCGATCTGATCGTCGGTGTAGCTCTTGGCGAGCGTGTTGGCGATGCGGGCGGCCTTCTCGGGATCCCTGGCGCTGAACGACACCTGCAGGGATGTCGAGACGCCGAGCGAGGTCACGTCGAGATTGCGCAGAAAACTATCAACCGCCACCTCGCGCCCGTTGGTCGGCCCCGATTTCGGGGACGCGCGCAGATAATGCAGCGGATTGAGATCAAGGCCGCCGGGCGGTGGATTGAATTCGGGGTCGGCCTCGAGATGGAGCTTGTCGATCACCTTCAAGGCGAGATCGCGCGACGACAGAACCTGAATCTGGTTCTGCACCGTGGAAGGATCGGTGGGCAGCGCCGACAACACACTCGACGCATCCGCGACGGTGTTTTTGCGCTGGTCGAGCATCACCACGGCGCTGGTCGAGTAGCGCGTCGGCAGCGAGAACATCACGACGGCGGTAACCGCCACGATCGCGAGCGCCACATTGCGGATGAGGCCGCGGCGCTCACGCAGTACGCGCAGGAAATCGGCCGGCCCGAACCGGAGTTCGGGCGGAGAGGTCGATACCGGACGCACTTCGTGTGTGGACATATTTCGCCAGCCTGACGGTATGATTTACCCGCATTAGGGCTGAGGAACGGTTAACGATTGGCCCGAACGCTAGCCGAAGCGGCTCATCGGACGGTCGAACTCGGCAATCGCCTCGAGATTGGCCGCCTCCGGCAGGGAATCGCCGCTTTGCAGGCGCAAAACCCTGGGGTCGTCCCACGGAATATCGCGGAAAACCTGCGGCGGCAGCTCGCCCGCCTGCAGGAGCTGCGGAAACAGCGCAATTTGTTTCCGATCGGTTACCGGTAGGCGCGCTTCAACACCCAACAGCGCCGCCGGCAGGTCGGCGTCGAGCGGCAAATGGCAAATCTGGGTGGCGCGCGGATTGACCTCGATGAGATGCGGCACGCCCGCCGCGTCGCGGACGAAATCGAGGCCGTGCAGGCCGCTGAGCCGGAAACGCGCGGCGATCTTGGCGACGGCGTCGTCCATGACCGGATCGAAAACGCGCGCCATCACGGTCGCCGGACCGGCATCGCCTTGCCAAGTGACCACATCCATATGCTGGGCGGCGAGGACCTTGCCGTCCTTGGCCGCGAACACACTGGTCGCGGGCTTGCCTTGGACAAACGCCTGCAGATTGACGACCGACTTGACCGGATTGAGGGCGGCATCAAGGAAATGCAGATCCCTGCGCTTGAGCACCCGCACCAGACTGCGCAGGCGCGACGGCGGCCCCTGCAGCTTGGCAAAAGCGCGCGTTGCCTCTTCGGCAGAACAGACAAATTTGACTCCGGCGCCGCCCCAGGAAAAATCGGCCTTCATCACGCAGGGAAGGCCGATCTGGTGCAGGGCGTCCGGCAACGCGGCCAGACTGTCGACCGCACAGGTCAGCGGCGCGGTGATCCCCTCCTCGCGCGCCACGGCCATTGATGGTGCCCGGGCCATCAGAACGCCGTAAGCGGCGAGCGGACCAAGCACACACTCCAGTTGCGGCGCGAACTCCGTCAAAGACGCCAGAAGCGCCACGGCACGGTCATCGCAAGGAATGACGAAATCGGGCTGGGAGGCGCGGAGCGCATCACTGAGCGAAATTTCGCGCGCCAACGGGCGATAGCGATAGCCCCGGTCGAGATAACGGCTAACCGCGATCGGCGCTTCGCGGGGAAACACGGCCTCCACTTTGGCGCCGAGCACAGCGAACGCACCCGCCAAGCGGGCCGCGGACGAGTACGGGACCGTCGTGACCAGGAGAATCTTCTTCTTCATGCTGCCAACGATACCGGCATCGGCGTCAATGCCGAGTGAACGCGCGGATCGTTAATGCGCTTTAAGATTTGGCTTTGCGATTCCACAATGGGCCAAGCCAGCCGATGGCGGTGTCGGCGAGATGGCGGTAGCCCTTGTCGCCAAGGAAAATCTGCAGGAACACGATCATCGCCACCGACGGGCGATAGCAGCCGCGCACCACCGCAGCGAGCCAGAGCCCGAAGGCCGCCCCGGGCCGGTCCATGGCAACGTATTTGGCGTAGGCCCAACCGAGGCAGCCGTAATAGGCTTTCTCCGGAATGCGGCCGCGCAGAGTGTCGATCCAGTCCTTCATCGAGGCGCAGCGCCGTCCGATCGAAAGCCGGTTGGGATCGTAGAAATCGCGCCAGTAGAGCGACGGCGTCTCCGCCATCTTGAATTTGGTGCCGGCAAGCGCGGCGCGGATAAGGAAATCTGTGTCCTCGGCGGCCGGCAGGTTTTCATTGAAGCGGATGGTGCGCGCGAGGTCCGCCGGCACCACGATCACCGAAGTGGCGATGAAGCCGCGGTCGCAGAGCAGATACATCGCCATGTCTTCGTCGTCGCGGACGGCGCGGTGCGGCTTGAAGATGGTGCGGCCGTTACCGCGATCGACGATGAAGCGGGCGTAGGCGCCTGTGTCGCTCGTGCCTTCCAGCAGTGCGCGCATGGCGGCGAGATGATGCGGCAGGAACTGGTCGTCGGAATCGAGGAACGCGATGAACAGCCCTTTGGCCGCATCAATGCCGGTGTTGCGCGCCTTGCCGCCGCCGCCGTTCTCCTGTCGGAGGAAGACGATGCGCGGATCGGCAAAAGCCTTCACCACGGTTTCGGGATCGTCGTTGGAGCCGTCGTCGACGACCACGATCTCGAAATCCTGCTCGGTCTGCGCCAGCACCGATTTCAGCGTGTCGCCGAGCAGGTGGGCCCGGTTGTAGACCGGGATCACCACCGAGAAGAACGGTGTCATGTCTCAGTCCTCCGCATACTGCCGAGCACCGCGAGCACCAAAAGGTTGGATACCCAAGCCACGCCGTCGCCTTCGAGAAAATCGGTTTCCATCAGATTATGCAGCACCAGGAAGACAAACAGCGAAAACAGGACCGATTTTTCCGCCAGTGCGCCGCGGCGCCAGAACTGAACCGCAGGCAGCACGATCAGCCCCAGCATGGCGAGCGCGAAGCCGATGCCGCCCACGGTCACCAGAAGCTGGAGATAGCCGTTATGGCCGTTGGCCGCGTCGCTCGACACCCAGCCGCCGACATAACGGGCGAGCGGTGACACACCACCCGTCCCGGCGAAGGTGCCGAAACCGGCGCCAAACAAGGGATGGTCTCTGATATAAGCGATTTCCGCATTCCAGATCTGGGTGCGGCCGGTGAACTGCTGCGGATCCGAGAACAGGCGCGAGAACAAGGCCTGATCGGAGAAGAAAAACACAACACCAGCAATCAGCACGAGCCCCGTCGCGACCAGCGCGATGGTGCGATCGATCTCCCGCCGCCATGCGATGCGATAGACGGCGCCCGCCAAACCCGCGATCACCAACAGGCCCATGGAGGATTTGGAGTGGGTCATCACCGTGAAGAACAGTGCCAGCGCCACCACCGCAAGATCGCCGAGTTTGTGCCGGACCTTGGCGCGCGGGGTGAACAGGAAGATCAGCGCCGTCATGGCGCCGACCGCGCCGGCAATGTTTTTGTGCACGTAGACGCCGCGCCAATTGCCGACCAGCGCCGGATCGGCTTCGCCCACCGGATGAACCGCATTGGCGACGAACTTGACCGAGGCAATGTTGATGACAAGTACCGCCAGCAAAACCCAGCGCCATAGCCGCATCGCTTTTTCGGCGCCGAGAGTCTCGACACTCATCATCGCAGAAACGACCAGCACGACAGCGAGTCCGGCGCGACGGATGGTGACGGCCGGCTCGGGCGACCACAGCGCGCTCAGCACGCACCATGTCAGTAACCCTAACAAAATCAGCGGAAGCGCAGAAAACGCACCGGCGCCTTGGCGGCGCATGGCAACGAACACGATGCCCGCGAAAGCGGCGATATAGGCGACTTGGCGCATGGCATCGCCGGCACCGCTCGGAGCCGCGACTCCAAGCTGCGCGATCACCGGATCGGGCGCGTGGAACGGCGTCAATCCAATGAAGGCGAGCAGGAGGAAGACCAGGAACACACCCTCGTCGATCCAGCGGCGCGCCGGAGCCGCGATGCTGATCGCCTCAGTCGACATGGGGCACCGCATAGGGTTGAGAGCGTATACCCAGGACAGCCGTGAGCTTGCCGGCATTGCGGAAGAACCGGCGCCACGCGTCGGCAGCACGGCGTGGCGACAGCGCCAGGATCAGTCCCGCGAGCGGCGTCACCACCAGAGCGGCAGCAACCTTGGCGAACTCGCGCGCACGTTCGGCACTACTCGGCCGGTATTTGAGGAAGACGTGCATTTCCGAATTGCCGATGCCGTAGGACCGGCGCAGGAGCCATGCGACCGACTGGCGGCGTTCCGGTACTTTGGTGTAGGCGAGGCCTTCGTCGGCCCAGGCGAACCGTCCGCCTGCAGCCTTCACGCGGGCAAAGAAATCGCGATCTTCGCCGCCGGAGAAAGCGAACGCCGGATCGAACCACGGCGCTTCGAGTTTCTGCAGGCAAGCGCGGGTGATGAGAATGTTGCCCGCGCCTTCGAGCATGGCAACCGGACCAGTCGGGCGGCGCATGTCGGAAATGCCATCAAAGCCATCACGGCCGCCACCTTCGAACAGGATCGAGCCTTCCACCACCTCGGCTCCGGTCTGGCGCTGAATCCGGACGAGTTCACGCAGCCATTGCGGCGACGGCCATTCGTCATCATCGATCATCGCCACGAATTCGGCATCCGGATAAGCGAGTGCCCGCGCCACCAGAGTGTTGCGGACCTGCGCGATACCGCGATCCTCGGCAATCACCGGATCGAGCGGCCAGCGGTAGTGCGCGGCCAGCGAACGGCAGAGGTCGTAACCGGCATGACCTTCAGCATCATTGTCGGCCACGACCACGATGATCTGATCGTCGGTGTCGAGTTTTTCCAACGCCGCCAACAGGTGCGCCAGCGCGGTCGGACGCTTGAAGGTCGGAATGGCGACGACGATTTCAGACAATCTGCCGCCTCCATCGGTTGGTGAGCGGGAACAGCATCGCCACCATCACGACTTCGCCGGCCAGAACGCCGCCGAGCGACCACAACGGGCCGACGGCCACCAGCAGCACCAGCGTCAGTATGAGCGCCACGACACTCGAAACGCCGCTGACCCAGGCCAGCTTGGAGTAGCCGCCGGTCGCCATGATGAACACCGCCTCCGGCGTGCGCACGGTGCGCACCAGCGTGATCGCCGTCCAGAAGGCGAGCACGACCAGGACGTCGTTCACCTGGTAGTTCTTGAGCAGGAGGTGCGGAAACCAGAACACGAGGACCAGCGCCAGCAAAACGGTTCCCGCCAAGACTGCACCGGCCGCCGTTCGAAATTCGTTAACCACGCCGAAAGCGCCCTTCAGGTCCCCGGCGGCGATTTTCCGGGCCATCACCGGCTGGTCGATGTCGGGCAGCGCCCCCAGAACCAGGCTGGCCGGACGCATGAACAGCGCTCCAAGGGCTAAAAGACCGAAGGCGCCAGGGCCGGAAACGAAGGTGACAAGATAGGCGTGGCAGTTGGAAGCCAGTTCGGTCAGGACCACACCGAGCAGCGACCAGCGGGTCACATCCCGCCACATCGGGCGGTAAGCGGCGATTTGGGGCAATGCCAGGGCGCCAACGAACCGGCGGGCGAAGTCGCGACCGAACAGCGGCAGGGCGACAAGGCTCGCGATCACCAGCGCAATCGCCGCGTTGGTCAGCGAGAACAGACCGGCGGCGGCCAAAGCCGTGAGACCGGCCATCAAGGCCAGGGAATAGACGATGTCGGAGGCCGCAACCCGCTCGATCGCGCCAATGACGTTACCATAGGAGCGGGCAAAGGACCGGGCGGTGAAGACGGCGGCATAGAGGCCGAACACCAGTGCGGCTACGGCAGGGGCTCCCGTAGACGCCATCATGGCGGTGACGATGCCAAACGCCAGCGCCGAGACCAGAACCGACATATTGAAAAGGGTCTTGATTTCGCGCTCGGCCTCGTCCGCCGGTTTGCCGCGGGTCATCGCGGCAGGAGCGCCCAGCATGGCACCGGTGGCCGAAAGGCAGAACGGCACCACGATCATCAAAAAGGAAAAATGCCCGAAGTCGGCGGGCTTGAGCAGGCGGAGGAAAAGAAGCGAAGCGACGAAATGGGCGCCCGACACCGCCACCGGACCCAGTGAGGTCAGGCCGTAGCGATAGGCAGACCGCCAGACGGCTGCCATCCAGCTTTCCACACCCGCGCGTTGTCCCATAGCTGACATAAGGCTGTCAGCTTGCAGGTTTCACGCCGGTTTTGAGGAGGAGCATCGCGATCGCGACGGGATTGGTGACCAGATAGCGCCAGAACAGCCGCCGCGGCTCGTGCCACAGCCGGAACAGCCATTCCAGGCCGCTTTTCTGCATCCAGACGGGGGCGCGCTGATAGTCGCCGGCCGCGAAATTGAAGCAGCCGCCGCAGGTCACCACCCATCCCGCTTTGAGACGGGACTTGTTGCGCAGGCAGAATTCGTACTCGAACGGGACGCCGAGACCGACCCACAGAACGTCAGCACCGGACGCGTTGATCGCCTCGACCACGGCCGCTTCCTCATCACGCGAGAAATAGCCGTTGCGGCGGCCGACCACTTTCACGCCGGCTTGTTCCACCTTGGCGGCGGCGCGGGCATTGATGTCCTCGGTCGAGCCGAGCAGGAAAAACGTAAGGCCGTGCGCGGCCGCATCGGTCGCTGCATCGAACAGGAAATCGGTGGTGGCGCTGCGCTCCGGCACCGGCGTGCGGGAGAACAGCTTGGAAGCCGCAACCACCGGTTCGCCGTCGGCGTGGATCAGGTCGGCTTTGGCGAAGGTGTCGCGGAATTGACGATCGAGCGCAGCCATGGCGATGGCGTGACCGTTGGACGCAAATACCAGGCGCGGGGCGCGGCGGCCGCCCCGGGCGGCGAGGCAATCTCCGACCATCAGGCCGCCAAGCTGGCGGCGGGAAACGCAAGCGGTGTCGAGACCGCCGACCGTCACGCGGCTGTAAACCCGTGATCCGGAGCGGCGTTCGCTGGCGGGATGAGCGCTCATCAGACGGCGTTCCTCGGGCTGACAATGGCGAACGGGGTCTTGCAAAGGATCTTGAGATCGAGCGCGAAGCTGGCGTTCTTGATGTACCAGACGTCGCAGTTGATGCGGGCTTCCATGGCATCCAGCGTGGGCGTGGGACCGCGGTGGCCATTGATCTGGGCCCACCCCGTCATGCCGGGCTTGACGGCAAAACGGCAGCCGTAATCGGCGATGTGCGCGCCGTAATAGGTGTCATGCACCATGGCGTGCGGGCGCGGGCCGACCAGCGACATATCGCCGTTCACGACGTTCAAAAGCTGCGGCAGTTCGTCGAGCGAATAGCGGCGAAGAAAGCGGCCGAGACGCGTCGTGCGCGGATCATTGGCGACGGCCTGTATCACTTCGGTACCGTTTTCCATCACATGCATGGTGCGGAACTTCAGGATATCGAAGGCACGGCCACAGGCGCCGCTGCGCTGCTGGCGGAAAAACACCGGGCCGGCGGAGTCGATCGTGATCAGAAGCGCGATGAGAAGAAGCAGCGGCGAAAGCAGGAGAACGTCCGGGATCGCCACGGCGAGATCGAGCATCCGCTTGCCCTTGCTAACCGACCAGTCGTCGTTGGTGTTCACCGCCACGAAGGCGGCAGCACTGTTCGCCGGCAGGAAAGCGATCGGCGACGGCAATGCCGCAATCGCTTCGCCAATCGAAGCGCTGCTTGTCAGAACGACGGCGGAGTTGGAATGCACGCTCACGGTTCAGGCCGACTATTGGTTTCGACCATTCCGCTGCACGAGCGGGGCCAGTTTTGCGGCGTACGAATGTCTCGAATTGCAACGGCTGTGTGCCCGATTGCGGCAGCGCCGCTGCTGCGCCAGGACGCGCAGTCCCGCTGCGAAACAGTAAATGGTTAAAATCAAAACGAATTTGATTAGGTAATAATGCCGGTTGCCGGCGCCGAGGCTACTCAACCTGCGCTGAAAACTTGAGAATTGCAGAGTACGGACGATTCGCTCTGCGAATGAACATTTTCCGCTATACTTGCGCCACAATGGCTGATTAACCCTCGGTCGCAGTTACGGATGCATTCCGCTTGGGTTGCGTTAGAACCCTCTACTTGCGCGTGGGGACGCGCAGGAAAAATGGGGCAGTTTACAAGTGGTAGGGGTGCTTCAACGATGGACAGAAGGCACACTAATGACAAAGACCACGGAGAACGGATCTCCGCACCCGCTTGATATAGCCCTTGGATCCCGTATTCGTCTGCGCCGCCGTGAACTGGGTTTTTCCCAGGAGCAGTTGGCGCGCGAAGTCGGCATCACCTTTCAACAGGTGCAAAAATACGAGCACGGCACCAATCGCGTGAGCTTCTCGCGGCTCGTCGAAATTGCCCAGGCGCTGCATTGCGGCGTTGCGGACATCGTCGGCGATCTCGACAAGCCGGGCGAGACGAGTGCCTTTTCGCGCCACCTGGCGAGCCTCAACGAGCCCGGCGCCACCGATCTGCTGGATGCCTACGCCTCGATCACCCAGCCCAAGCATCGCCGTGCCATCCTCAACCTGGCCAAGCAATTGGCCGAGGGCAAGGCGGACGAGTTGTACGGGATCGGCGAAGAAACCGTCGCCTAAACCGCGACGGCTTCACCCCGAGTTGCGCAGGCCTGCGGAAATACCGTTGATCGACATGTGAATGGCACGCGACGTGCCTTCACTGTCGTCACCGGACCTGCGGCGGCGCAAGAGATCGACCTGAAGGTGGTTGAGGGCGTCGATGTACGGCAGTCTCAACCGGATCGAACTCAAGAGCTTCGGGCTGCGTTCCAGCAATGCCCGTTGCTCGGTGAGTCCGAGGATCGCATCGACCGTGGCGTGCCATTCTTTTTCGATGCTCGCAAAGATCGAGCGCGCCACATCCTTGTCTTCAACCAGTTCGGAATAGCGCCGGGCGATCGGCAGCGACGATTTCGCCAGCACCATCTCCATGTTCGAGACGGTGGTGCGGAAGAACGGCGACGTCCGGTAGAGCGGCCGCAAGTGCTCAATTCCCATCTCGCGTACGGCGGTACCGAAACCGTACCAGCCGGGCAGCATCACGCGCGCCTGGCTCCAGGAGAATACCCACGGGATGGCGCGCAGATCCTCGATCCGCACCGACGATGTGCGCGAGGCCGGGCGCGATCCGATCTTGAGGTCGGAGATTTCGGGCAGCGGCGTCGATTGCCGGAAATAGGTGACGAAGCCCTCGGTGTCGTAGACCAGCGCGCGGTAGGTCTTGAACGCCACTTCGCTCATCATCGACAACAGGATCGCCGCTTCACCGTCGGCGGCGTCGGTTTCGTGATTGAGTTCCGACAGCACGGCCGCAACGATGATGGTCTCGAGATTGCGCCGGCCGAGATCGGGATCGCCGTACTTCGAGGCGACGACTTCGCCCTGCTCGGTGATGCGGATGCCGGAGGCCGATGCACCGCACGGCAGCGCCTGAATGGCGTCGAACGACGAGCCGCCGCCGCGGCCCACCGCACCGCCACGACCATGGAAGAAGCGCATCTTGATGCCGCGCGCCGCTGCAAGATAGGTCAGGCGCGCGATGGAGGTGCGGATTTCCCAGTTCGAGGTGAGATAGCCGCCGTCCTTGTTGGAATCGGAATAGCCGATCATCACTTCCTGGACATCGCCCTGCCCCGACAACAGCGCCCGGACGAACGGCATGTCGAGCCAGGTCCGCATGATCTCGTCGGAAGCGCGCAAGTCCGGGATGGTCTCGAACAGCGGCACGATCCTGAGCGCACCGTGCGGGGTCTTGCCCGGCACGAACAGGCCGGTTTCCTTCATCACCAAGGCGGTTTCGAGGAAGTCGGACACGCTCTCGGT
>JAHFQC010000104.1 GCA_023259375.1 Alphaproteobacteria bacterium | reverse complement strand
CGCCGATCTCAGGTCCGTCAGTTTCAAACAGGCCGATCTCAGCTACGCCAATCTGCGCGACGCCCATTTCCGCGACAACGCCTTTGACGGCGTCACCATCACCGGCGCCAAGCTGCCCCAGTCACTCGCCGCAACCCTGATCAAGATGCTCTGAAGACTAGCTTCCGGCCGCCGGCATCGGCTCGACCCGCGGTGCCGTGCGCTGGCGCACGAACTGGCCAAGCCGCTGCAACGAGACTTTGGCCTCGGGAACGGCGCTGTGCGCCTGGAAGCAGTGCTGCATGCCGTCGTAGATCTCGACGCTGACCGGCACCCCCGCTTCCGCGGCGCGGTCGCCGAGCCGGGAGGCATCGTCCCGCAGCATCTCCAGCGATCCGGCATGGACCATGATCGGCGGGAAATCCTTGAAATTGGCGAACACCGGCGAGGCATAGGAATCGGCCGGCGAGGATTTTTTCAGGTAATGGCGGGCGCTGACGAACAACAGTTCCCACGACAGCGCGGTGTCCCGCGAGGCGTTCTGCAGCACGCTCCAACCCGACAAGGTCATGTCGGCCCAAGGCGACATCGCCAGGCATCCAGCCGGCATCGGCAGCTTGGCGTTGCGGATGGCCAGCATCACCGAGAACGCCAGTCCGCCGCCCGATCCCGATCCCGCCAGCACGATGGCGCCGGCCGGCATGCCGCGGGCGATCAATTGGCGATAGGCGTCGAGCCCGTCGCGCACCGCCGCCGGAAAAGCGAACTCGGGCGCCAAGCGGTACTGCAGCGAAAAAGCGGTGGCCTCGGAGGCATGCGCCAGCTTGGCGATCAGGGCACGGTGGGTTTCGGGCGAGCCGGCAATGTAGCCGCCGCCGTGGAAATAGAGAATCAGGCGCGACGGCGACGAGGTCTTGGTCTTGACCCACTCGCCTTTGACCGGGCCGAGGCTGACCGGCTCAAACACGGCATCGCGCGGGGCCGCGCCAAACCGGTCCGACAGATAGGCGTACTGACGGCGCAATTCGGCAATGTCGGTCTCGGCCTCGACGGCACGCGGCTTGGCCATGCGCAGATAGCGATCGAAGAATGAGCTTTGCCAGCTTGGCATGCGTGCGCCCCGGTAGTTGCGTTCAGGTTTACCTCAACCGGTCAGGCAAAAAAAGAAGAGCCGAGGAAAACCCCGGCTCTTCGTTAACACAGATCGGACCGAACTATCGCAATGGATGCGTTAGGCGGCCTTGCCTTCGATGCTCTTCAGCTCGGGGCCGTTGATCGCGATCCGGCGCGGCTTCTTCTCCTCGGGGATCAGGCGCTCCAGATCGACGTGCAACAGGCCGTTCTCAAGCTTGGCGGCGCGCACTTCGACATGATCGGCAAGCTGGAAGCGGCGCTCGAAGGCGCGTCCGGCGATGCCCTGGTAGAGGTAGGAACGGTTGTCGCCTTCGACCGGCTCTTTCTGGCCGGTGACGGTCAACACGCCTTCCTTGACCTCGATATTCAGGTCCTTCTCACCGAAGCCGGCGACGGCCAGAGTGATGCGGTAATGGGTGTCGTCAGAGCGCTCGATATTGTACGGGGGGTAGCCGTTCGACTGCTCGGCGTAGCTGTCCATCAGGTCGAAAAGACGGTCAAAGCCAACGGTGGAGCGGAACAGCGGGGAAAAATCAAACGTACGCATGGTTCAAACCTCCTAGAAGCGTTCGAGTGTCGGGCCTTGCCCACATGGGCCAAGACCACATTCATCGCGCGGGAGCCTTCCGGCCTCCCGGCAGTCTTTTAGGTGGGTACCCCGGGGCGAGGTTTCAAGGGGTCGGCCAGCCGAACCAGTGCCAAATTCCGAGCCCCCACAAGAGCGCCAACAGGCTGTAGCTCAGAAAATCGATCTGGCGGGGGGTGAGGTCGAGGCCGAGAACGGATTTGATCAAGAGCCGCAGCCAGGCGCCTTCCTCGCAGTTCCGGGGGTCGCGCCAGCGGCCGGTCCGGATCAGCGATTCCAGGTTGTTGATGATGCAGGTGTCCCGGTTGAGCGGCCAGTGCAGCGCCATCAGCGGCAAAGCAACAATGTAGACGCCGACGTGAGGGAGCGCCCAGCCGGCCAGGATGTAGGCCAGGATGACGATATGCAGGACCAGAAACGCCGTGCCGAGCGCGTCGCGCTTACCCATGCCTGACATGCTTGGCCCGCCCCGCCGGAGAGTGAAGCCTCACCATGCGGGTAGGGGAAGAATATGACAAATGTAAATTCTTGCCATAAGCCGCTCCAGCGACTGTAATTCGCGAATCCCAACCGCACGAGGAGAGGCCTCCCATGCACGCGCAGATTGACAGGATCATCGAAGAACTCGGCAAGCGGATCGGCGCCAAATCGGGTCTCGGCGGCAGCCTGAAATTCGACTTCGGCGAAGAGGGCAGCGTGTTCGTCGACGGCACCTCGGAACCGAATTCGGTGAGCTCCGGCGACGGCAAAACCGCCGACTGCACCATCACCCTGTCGCTCGCGACCTTCGAGAAGCTGGCCAGCCGCCAGCTCGATCCCACCATGGCGTTCATGCAGGGCAAGCTCCGGGTCGCCGGCGACATGGGGCTGGCGATGAAACTCGCCCCGCTCCTGGGCGGCTGAAAGAGTTGACGCCTCGTGCTGGCCGGGCTCTGTTCCGGCTAAGCACGAGGGGTTCGGCATTGTCATCCTTCCAATTCATTGCAGCCGGGCGCCTGCGTACCGGGGTCTTTACGCCGGCAACGCCCACGGGACGGGTTTGCGTCCTGCTTTCCGGCCAGACCGAATTCATCGAGAAATACGGCGAGGTCGTCGCCGAATTGAACGGGCGCGGCTTTACCGTCGCGACGCTCGATTGGCGCGGCCAGGGCGGCAGCGCGCGGGCGCTGGCTGACCCGCTCAAATGCCATGTCGGCGACTTTTCCGAATTCGATGACGATTTGCGGGCTTTCATGAGCGAGGTCGTGACCCCGCTGTCGCCCACACCGCCGCTATTGCTGGCCCATTCGATGGGAAGCCACCTCGCGTTGCGGGCGCTGCACGATCATCCCGACTGGTTCCGCGCCGCCGTGCTGGTCGCACCGATGATCGGGATTTCGACCCGCGGCTATCCCGGCTGGCTGACCCGCGCCATCACGGCGTTGCAGGTCCGGCGCGGCAAGGGAAGCGAATACGCTTGGGGTATGGAGCGGCGCGATCCGCATCAGATCACCTTCGAGAGGCAGCTTTGCACCTCCGACGCCGACCGGTTCGAGCGCACCCAGGCGATCCTGCGCGAGATGCCCGATATCCGGCTCGCCGGTCCGACCTGGGGCTGGATCGAAGCCGCCTATCGCTCGATGCGCACAATGACCCGGCCGGGCTATGCTGAGGCGATCCAAACGCCAACCCTGATCGTCGGCGCCGGCAAGGACCGCATCGTCCTCACCGAAGCGACCCGCCGCTTCGCGGCACGGCTGCCCAATGGCCGCTACATCGAGATGGCCGGCTCCGAGCACGAAATCCTGATGGAGAAAGACGCCATCCGCGCCCAGTTCTGGGCGGCGTTCGACGGGTTCGTGGCGAAAGCAGAAGCTACTTCTTCCGCACGATCTGCGCGTTGAGCTCGCGCTCGAGGTTTTTGCGGGCACGGGTTTCGAGGGTACGGAATTCGGGACTCTGATAGATGAAGGCCCGGCCGGAAAAACCGCGCAGCACCTTCAGCCGGAACGCCCTGTAATCGGCCTCACTGAGATAGGCATACTCCTGGCGGATTTGTGCCGCCGCTTCGGAGTAGCGCGGCTCGGGCGCGGCGAGGATGGCAATGTCGATGTCCACGATCAGCCGCGCGGCGGGATCGGCAGCGAACGCTCCGGCCTTGGTCGCCAGAATGGCGGCATTCACCTTCGCGGCGAGCGGCGTCTTACCGAGCACGGCCGTTGCCCAGGCAGCGCTCTTCTCTTCGTTGTCACTGCGCTTGGGATCGTAGATCGCATCGTGAAACCACCACGCGATCGGCAGTTCCGGCGGCATAACTTTCACGGCCTTCAGATGCCCGAGCCCCTCCGCGATGTGCTGAAGGGTGTGATAGACACGGCCGGGTTCGCTGTAGCGCGCGGCCAAGGCCTCGAATATGCCGTCCGGCGCCTTCAATCCGGCACCGAGAAAAGCGCGAGAGAAACTGTCTTTCAGAAGCAGCGTGTCCATGACGTCTTTCTACGCCAGGGAACGCCGCCGCACCAAGTCCTCAGCGGTTGTCGGGCTGGGACCGCACCGCGAGCCGGCCCTTATGCGAAATATGGTAGGGACCGCCGTTTCGGGATTCGATCAGCCGCTTGGCTTTCAGCTTCTTGAAAATCGCCAGCGTGCAATCGGCGAGGCCGAAGCCGTCGCGGGTGAAGCAAGTGATCGTGACAATGCGGCCCTGTTGGTCGCGTTCGTGACGGATGTGACCGCCTTGAGCCAGAACGTGCAACGCACGCTGCTCCAGTTTCGAGATGTTCATGGATGTGCAGATTCGTCGGGTAAGCCAATACCCGGCCGTCGAACGCGGTCGCGTTTCGCGAAGACATTTCAGGCCGGTAGACGGGGCCTCACCGAAAACGGTGAAGCGTCACTGGCCGCGCACAATCTGCAACATAAAACCTCTATCGCCGGTCGATCCGGCGACGCGGAAACTAGAGCATTTCACCGGTTCATGGAAACAGTGAAATGCTCTAGATTCTATCTATTGTCGCGCTTTCGGACGGAAAACCGGTTTCCACTTTTCCTGAAAGCGCTCTCGCGTGGAGCCGCCCAAGTCAATCACCGGCGGCTCACATCAGCGTGTTTGGGCGTGTGTTCTCAGGCGTTGAGGAATTTCAGCGCCTCGGCATGCACGCGCTTGTCGCCGGCAGCCACCACCCGGCCGCCCTCGGCGCACGGTCCGCCGGTCCAGTCGGTGATCACGCCGCCCGCCCCTTCGACGATCGGAATCAGCGCCTGGATGTCCCACGGCTTCAGCCGCGCCTCGACGACTAGATCGACGAAGCCCATCGCCAGCAAGCCATAGGCATAACAATCGCCGCCGAAACGGCTCATCATTGAGGCGTCGCAGAGGTGACGGAACACCTCCTGCTCGGAAGCATCGAAATAAGCCCAGGGATGGGTCGTCATCAGCACCGCTTCGGAAAGGCTCGCGCAGGGGCGCACCTTGAGCGTGGTGACGCCATCGGGGCTGTGGAGTTCGGCGCTGTCGCCAGTGCCGATGAAGCGTTCGTGGATGACCGGCTGGTCGAGCATGCCGAGCGTCGGCCGCCCGTTCTCATTGAGGGCGATCAGAGTGCCCCATTGGCTCTGGCCGGTGATGAAGGCGCGCGTGCCGTCGACCGGATCGACCACCCAGACGCGGCCCGACGAGCCCTGGGTTTCGGGAAATTCCTCGCCCAAAATGCCGTCGTCCGGCCGCTCGGCTTCCAGCACCGCGCGGATGGCTTTCTCGCCGCCCTTATCGGCTGCCGTGACCGGATCGAACATCGCCCCGGTCGCAGCCCCCTTGTCGACCACCTCGATGCGGCGGCGGAAATACGGGCGGATCACTTCGCCGGCAGCGTCGGCCAGGCGGTTGATCAGGCGGATGTCGTCGGGCGTGGGCATGGTCGGGTTCCCCATTCTGCGGTCAAGGCGCGTATATTCTAGCTGCTTCGCGCGAGGAAGGCCCAATGAAGACAGTCGTCGTCACAGGCGTATCCACCGGCATCGGCTGGGCCACGGCGAAAATGCTGGCTAGTTCGGGCTTCAGGGTGTTCGGCTCGGTGCGGGATCAGGCCGATGTCGGCCGCCTCAGAGCGGAACTGGGGCCGCACTTCACCCCCTTGATCTTCGACATTACCGCCCCTGCAGCCGTCACCGACGCCGCCGAAACAGTCCGCGCCGCGTTAAACGGCGAGCCACTGTTCGGCTTGGTCTGCAATGCCGGCATTGCCGTTTCCGGGCCGCTACTCCATGTGCGAATTGAGGATTTCCGCCGCCAGATCGAGGTGAACCTGACGGGACAGCTCATTGTCGTACAAGCGTTCGCGCCGCTTCTTGACGGTGAGAAGCCTGGGAGAATCGTGATGATCTCCTCGGTGTCCGGACGCAACGCCTCGCCCTTCGCGGGACCTTACAGCATCTCGAAATTCGGCCTCGAAGCCATGGCGGAAACGCTGCGCCGGGAGCTGATGGTCTTTGGCATCGACGTGATCGTGATCGCACCCGGACCGATCGCAACGCCTATCTGGGAGAAGACCGCCGCGACCGATCATTCCGCTTCGGCCGGCACAGCGTTCGCCGATCCGCTGGAGCGGGCCCGCAAACATGTGGAAGCGATCAGCAGTAAAGCCCTGCCGGCCAAGGACGTCGCCGATGCGATCCGGCGCGCGCTGACCACCGCCAAACCTCAGACGCGCTACGAAATCACGCCGGAACCGCTGGCGAGTTTCGCACTGCGCATTCTGCCCAAACGCTGGGTCGACCGCATCTACGCCAAGGCGCTCGGGCTCAGCCGGAAAGCTTAGCCCGCGTCCTGTTCGGCGCGCATCTGGCGCTTGCGTTCGTTGGGATTGCGTTCGCGCTTCCTGAGGCGGATCGACTGCGGCGTCACCTCGACCAGTTCGTCGTCCTCGATATAGGCGATGGCCTGTTCGAGAGTCATCGGCACGATCGGGGTGAGGCGCACGGCCTCGTCCTTCGACGTGGTGCGGATGTTGGTGAGCTGCTTGGCCTTCAAGGGATTGACGATGAGGTCGTTATCCTTGGCGTGCTGGCCAATGATCATGCCCTCGTAAACCTTGGTGCCCGGAACGACGAACAGCTTACCGCGCTCTTCGAGGTACCACAGGCCATAGGCCACCGCCTCGCCCTGACCGTTGGAGATGAGAACGCCGGTCGTCCGTCCCTGCACGGGTCCCTTGTGGGGCGCGTAGGAATGGAAAATGCGGTTCATCACGCCGGTACCGCGCGTGTCGGTGAGGAATTCGCCGTGATAGCCGATCAGGCCGCGCGACGGGGCGAGGAAGGTGAGCCGCGTCTTGCCGGCGCCGGTCGGGCGCATGTCGGTAAGCTCGCCCTTACGGTTCGAAATCTTCTCGATGACGATGCCGGTGAAGGGATCGTCGACGTCGATGGAGACTTCTTCGATCGGCTCCAGCCGTTCGCCGGTCTTGGGATCGTTCTGGTAGATCACCCGCGGACGGGAGATCGATAGCTCGAAGCCCTCGCGCCGCATGGTTTCGACCAGCACGCCGAGCTGCAATTCGCCACGGCCCGCCACTTCGAAGGCGCCGTCGCCGGTCTCGCTGATGCGGATGGCGACATTGCCTTCCGCCTCGCGCACCAGACGGTCGCGAATGACGCGGCTCTGCACCTTGTCGCCCTCGCGACCCGCATACGGCGAATCGTTGACCGACAGCGTCATCGCCAAGGTCGGCGGATCGATCGGATTGGCGTGGATCGGAGTCTCGACCGTGATGTCGCACAGCGTGTCGGCGACGGTGGCGATCTGCAGACCAGCGATGGCGACGAGATCGCCCGCCTCGACGCGTTCCACCGGAACGCGAGCCAGCCCGCGGAACGCGAGCAGTTTCGTCGCACGCGCCCGTTCAACGACGGAACCGTCACGGTTGAGGGCTTTAATCTGTCGGTTGACGGTGATGGCGCCCGATTCAATGCGGCCGGTGAGAATACGGCCGAGATACGGGTCGGCTTCCAAAGTTGTCACCAGCATGGTGAAGGGGAACTCATCACCCGCGTTTTCGATCGGCTTCGGCTTGGGAACGTCTGCGACAATTCGGGCAAACAGAGGCGACAAGTCCTTGCGCACATCGTTGTCGAGGTCGGTTACCGCCCAACCCTGCCGTCCGGACGCATAAAGAACATGGAAATCGAGCTGTTCATCGTTGGCCTCGAGCGCCAGGAAGAGATCGAAGATCGTCTCCAACGTCTCTTTGGGCTGCGCGTCCTGCCGGTCGATCTTGTTGATCACGACAATCGGCTTCAAGCCCAGCTTCAAGGCTTTCGACAGCACGAACTTGGTCTGCGGCATGACGGCTTCGGCCGCATCGACCAGCAGCACAACGCCGTCGACCATCGACAGGATACGCTCCACCTCGCCGCCAAAATCGGCGTGGCCGGGGGTGTCGACGATATTGATGCGGGTTTCACCCCACTCCACGCTGGTGCACTTGGCCAAAATGGTGATGCCGCGCTCACGCTCCAGATCATTGGAGTCGAGCGCGCGCTCTTCCATATGCTGGTTCTCACGAACCGAGCCGGACTGCTTCAGCAACTGGTCTACCAGGGTCGTTTTGCCGTGGTCGACGTGCGCGATGATGGCGATATTTCGGATATTCATGTGGGGCGGCTTATAACCGCCACCCAGCGCGGGGGCAACCGTGCAGCCGGATCCCACCAGAGTCCTAAGGTCTCATGCCGTGTCCACGGCGTGCCCCATCGAAACCAGCACTGGTCCGGGAAAGCTTGTCGCAGCCTTGTAATTCTTCACAAAAGCAGCGGGGTTAGTGTCAAGTTCCCGCCCCGCAAACGGCCGTTTGGCCCTGCAGAGTCGGTTCCGAACAACCTCCGGTGTGTGATTCCCGATCTAGCGCTAAACGCGCACAGTCGCCGGCAAAGGGGGAAAGAGATGGTCCTCTTGACCCAGGGTACGAGGCCCGTAGAGATGCCGCGTCATTATGACAATCAGGCAAAATTGGGGCGACTGCGTACGCGACAGGATGGGCGAATTTCGGTAATCTACCGACGACAACGTTGTCAATCACCCCACTTACGACCTTCCTCGGTTTTGCCGGTCTCGAGACATCCCTCTAAGATGTGTGCCATGTCATGAATATAAGATACCCAAACAGTTTCGAGGGCCTGGCAGGTCAGGTCGAGGGACGGTTCCGCCGGCTCAATCGACGCAAGAAAGTCGTTGTCGCAACCGCCGCCGTGGCCGTTATCGCTGTCGCCTGGTTTCTGATCGCCGGCTCCGGATCGAAAAATAAGGGACGCCCGGCCCCGGTCGTTGTGACCCAGCCCGTCAAAATGAAGGACGTCACCGTCGTCGAACACGCCGTCGGAACCGTGGTCGCCAATGCCACCGTCCAGGTCACGGCGCAGGTGACCGGGCAACTGGCAAAGGCAGCCTTCCAGGAAGGCCAATTCGTCAAAAAAGGCGATCTCCTCTTCGTCATCGATCCGCGGCCGTTCCAAGCGGCGCTCGATCAGGCCCGCGCCACGCTTGCCAAGGATGAAGCCCAGCGGATCAGCGCCGTGGCGACCCAGAAGCGCTACGACGCCTTGTTCGCCCAGAACGCAATTTCGTCGCAGCAGCACGACACGGCGACCGCCACCGCCAAATCGGCGATCGCGACGGTGGAGGCCGACCGGGCCCTGGTCGAAACCGCCCGGATCAATCTCGGCTACACCCAGATCCGTGCGCCGGTCGACGGCAAGACCGGCCCGATCCTGATCCAGCCGGGCAATCTCGTCAGCGCCAACGGGAGCAATCCTCTGGTGGTGCTGACCCAGATCGAACCGGTGAAGATCTCATTCACGCTGCCGCAATCCGACCTCGCCGCCATTCAGACGCGCGACCGCGCCGGCAAGCTGATCGCCATTCTCGACACCCACAATCCCAAGGCGCCGAAACTCTCGGCCAAGGTCGATTTCGTCTCCAACCAGATCAGCAACACCACCGGCACCATCGAACTGAGGGCGTATTTCGACAACAAGGACCACACATTGGTTCCCGGCCAGCAGGTCGATGTCGATGTCACCCTGAACGATTTGCCCAAGTCGACCATCGTGCCGCGCGAGGCCATCAACGAGGGGCCGAACGGGCGTTACGTCTTCGTCGTGACGAAAGAACAGACCGCGGACATGCGGCCAATCACAGTCCTCTATGACGAGGGCACGCAGTTCATGGCGATCAAGGGCGTCAAGCCCAAGGAAAAGGTCATCACCGAAGGCCAGCTCCGCGTCGTACCGGGCGCCAAGGTCTCCACCGGCAAACCGCACGCCAAAAAGCCATGAATATTTCCGAGCCCTTCATCCTCCGGCCGGTGATGACGACGCTGGTAACGGCGGCGATGCTGATCTTCGGCATCTTCGGCTACACCGCCCTGCCGGTCAGCGAACTTCCCAACGTCGACTATCCGACCATCGTGGTGAGCGCCAGCCTGCCGGGCGCCGATCCGCAGACCATGGCGTCGTCGGTGGCGACCCCGATCGAAAGCCAGCTGTCGCAGATCGCCGGCATCGACTCGATGACCTCGTCTTCGACTCTCGGTTCGACGCAGATCACCATCCAGTTCACCCTCGACCGCAACATCGACGCGGCATCCCAAGACGTGCAGCAGGCGCTGTCGACCGTGATGCGCCGCCTGCCGCGCCAGATGACGACGCCGCCGACCTTGCGCAAGCAGAACCCAGCGGACGCTCCGATCCTACTCCTGGCGATGAGTTCGCCCAGCCTGCCGCTCTCGAAGGTCAACGAGTTTTCCAACCTCTTGTTCCGGCAGCTTTCGGTCATCAACGGCGTCGCCAATGTGAATGTGTTCGGCTCGCAGAAATACGCCGTCCGCATCCAGGCCAATCCGGCCGCCCTGGCGGCGCGCCAGATCGGCGTCGACCAGCTCGCCAGCGCCGTCGACAACGCCAATCCAAACCTTGCGACCGGCTCTCTCAACGGCCCTACCCGCGCTCAGGTCATCGACGTTGACGGGCAGCTCAACAACGCCACCGAATTCGCCCGCCAAGTGGTTGCCTATCGTGATGGCGCTCCGGTGCGGCTCGGCGACGTCGCCCAAGTAAAAGACTCGGTCGAGAACATCCGCACCGCCAACTGGTTCAACGGCAAGCGCGCCATCGTGCTGGCGATCTTCCGTCAGCCCGGCGCCAATACCATCCAGGTGGTCGACGACATCAAGAAGCTCTTGCCGCAGTTCATGCTCCAGCTGCCGGCTTCGATGCAGCTCGAGACCGTGTACGACCGCAGCGCCTCGATCCGCGCCTCCGTCGAGGACGTGCAGACGACGCTGATCATTTCCGCCATTCTGGTGGTGGTGGTGATCTTTCTGTTCCTGCGCACATTCCGGGCAACGATCATTCCCTCGCTGGCGCTACCGATCGCGGTGGTCGGCACCTTCGCCGGCATGTCGTTCCTCGGCTTCAGTCTCGACAATCTGTCGCTGATGGCGCTGACGCTATCAGTCGGGTTCGTGGTCGACGACGCCATCGTGATGCTCGAAAACATCGTGCGCCACATCGAGCAGGGCGAAACCGCGTTCGACGCCGCCCTCAAAGGCGCCAGGGAAATCGCCTTCACCATCCTTTCCATGACGGTGTCGCTGGCGGCGGTGTTCATTCCGGTGATGTTCATGGGCGGCATGGTCGGCCGCCTGCTCACCGAATTCGCAGTGACCATCGTTCTCGCCATCTTCATATCCGGCGTGGTCTCGGTAACGCTGACGCCGATGTTGTGCAGCCGCTTCCTCAAGGACCAGCAGCACGGCGAGCAAAATGCCATCCAGCGCTGGAGCGAACGCACCTTCACCGCGATGCAGAACGCCTACGAGCGGACACTGCAATGGGGTCTTCATCACAGCCGGGTCATCCTGATGGTGTTCTTCGGCAGTCTCGTCGCCACGGTGCTGCTGTTCCGCTACATGCCGCAGGACTTCATCCCGTCGTCGGACATCGGCATGATCCAAGGCAATACCGAGTCGGCGAACGGCACCGCTTACGAGCAGATGTCGAAATACCAGCAGAAGGTTGCCGCCATCGTCCAGGACGATCCCAACGTCGAGGGCGTAATGAGCCGCAACGACACCAACACCGGCGGTTTCTTCATTCGCCTCAAGGACCGCGGCGAGCGGCCGTTGTCCGCCGACCGGGTGATCGACAACCTGCGCCGGCAGGTCAGCCGCGTGCCGGGCATCAACACCTTCTTCCGCAATCCGCCCAGCATCAATATCGGCGGCGCCCGCACCAACTCGCTTTATCAGTACAGCCTGCAGGATATCGACCTGAACGAGCTGCAGGACGCCACCATGCGCCTGACTGCGGCACTCAAGGACGAGCCCGGCTTCCAGGACGTCGACAACGACTTGCGCCTGACCACGCCGACCGTGGCAGTGGCCATCGACCGCGACCGCGCCGCCTCGCTCGGCGTGACGCCAGAATCCGTCGAGACCGCGCTCGGAACTGCGTTCGGCGGCCAGCAGATTTCGCAGATCTACGGCAGTTCGGACCAGTACCAGGTGATCATGGAACTGGAACCGCGCTATCAGGCCGACCCGTCGGCGCTGAACCGTCTTTATGTCACGTCGCAAAGCGGGACCCAGGTGCCGCTATCGGCGGTGACCAAGATCGGCTCATCGATCACGCCGCAGAGCGTCAACCACCTCGGCCAGCTGCCGGCGGCGACGATTTCGTTCAACCTCGGCCAAGGCATGGCGCTCAGCCAAGCGCTGGCGGCGATCGAACGCGCCAAGCGCGAGGTCGGCGTTCCCGACACGGTGCGCACCTCGGCCCAGGGCACCGCCGCGGCGTTCCAGAGCTCGATGAGCAACATCGCACTGCTGCTGATGATCGCCATCATCGTCGTCTATATCGTGCTCGGCATTCTCTACGAGAGCTTCGTCCATCCGTTGACCATCTTGTCGGGATTGCCGGCGGCGGCGGTGGGCGCGCTGTTAACCCTGCTGATCTTCGGCGTGCCGCTCAGTATCTATGCCTTCGTCGGCATGATCATGCTGATCGGCATCGTGAAGAAGAACGCCATCATGATGATCGACTTTGCCTTGGGGCGGCAGCGCGGCGAAGGCGTCGATGCGGCGACCGCGATCTTCGAGGCGGCCGTCGTCCGTTTCCGCCCGATCATGATGACGACCATGGCGGCCCTGGTGGGCACGCTGCCGATCGCCATCGGTCTCGGCGCCGGATCGGAAGCCCGCCGTCCGCTCGGTCTGGCCGTGGTCGGCGGCTTGATGCTGTCGCAGCTCCTGACGCTCTACATCACGCCGGTGATCTACGTGTACATGGACAAGCTCGGCACCAAACTCGGCAGCCGCGCTCCTGCCAGCCGCCCGTCGCCGGCCGAATAATCAGTCGGCGGCGCGCCGCCGATCGAACAGACCGATGGTGATGAGACCGAACAGGTAGCCGCCCATATGGGCCTGCCAGGCGATCTGGTCGCCGGACGTGCCGCTGCCGAACCCGGTGAAGCCAAAGATCAGGTTGGTCAGCAGCCAGATGCCCGAAAACGTCAGGATCGGGCGCGACAATAGCGGCACCAGCCTGCCCGCGGTCGGCGCACCGGGCCAGCGGATCATGCGAAAACTCGCCGCCATCAGGCCTGAGATGCCGCCTGAGGCCCCGATCATCGCTTCCGGTGCACCCCAGGCCAGCGCCAGCTCCATCAACGCTCCGGCTACGCCACAGGCCAGGAAAAAGGCGAGGAACGTCACGCCGCCCAAACGGCGCGCGACCACCGGCCCGAACGCCAACAGCCAAGCACAGTTAATGATGAGATGCAGGAAGCTGCCATGCAGGAACATGTGGCTGACCAGCGGCAGCACCAGTTCGAGCGGCGGGGCCCCCTCAGCATAGCGCGCCGGGACGAAGGCATACGGAACCAAGGTCTCGAACGGTATCGGGATGAACGCCACCGCAAGGTGAATGGCGATCAGCACGCCAATCAGCCCCAGGACGCTTCCGGGAGCATGGAGAAACGGTTCGCGCGGCGGCTGGGACTGGAGAAAGGCCATGGTTCGATTCCGTACGGTGTTTGAGTCTCATATAGGGACGGCGTGCCCCTTCGGGAAGATCGGACAACCGCTGATCGGCGACAGTCCGCATGCTGGCGGCTTCAGCGTACCACTCTGGCACGAAATCGCCTCGCGGTGTGCCGCGCCGGATGGCACGGCGGTTGCTCCTGGGAGTTCGTTATCTCTGGACACCCTCTCATGCTGCACCGTATCGGCTCTCTGTTGTTGGCAACCGCCGCCCTCTCAGGCGTGGCGCTGGCCGGAAACGTCAACAATGCGGCGAGCTACAATGCGGGCTATGGCATGGCTTCGGGCCAGGAAAACCAGGCCGCCAATCCGAACCTGCGCGACGCCAACGGCAATCTGACCCTGGTGAACGGCCAGTTCACCTCGGCGACCTACGGCCAGTCCGGCGTGCAGTCGGCCAGCACACTCAGTTCTTATTCCTCATCGACGGCATCGGGCGTCAGCACCTATGGCACGGCAACTGCAATAGGCAATTCGCTGAACGTCGTCACCGTCGGCAACAACAACACCGTGATTGTCGACTCGACGCAGATCAACAACGGCAATCAGACCGCCACGACCAATACGAATGGGAGCTCGGGCAAATGAATACCCGCGGACGCAAACATCTTCTCCGGACCCTGGCGCTGGCCTCCGCGGCTATCGCGCTGGCGGGCTGCGTCAGTCCTGTTCCATTGGCGGACGGAACCTACACCTCGCCGATCGGCGGCGCGCCGGTGATCAGCAACGAGACACCCTATTCGAACGCCCTGCGCTGCCTCAGCCACTACACGGCACAGCGTCCCTACCGCATCGCGGTGGGACAGATCGCCGACTACACCGGCAAGGCCGAAGCCGACAACTCGGGCCGCAAGATCACCCAGGGCGCCGCCCTGATGGCGATGAGCGCTCTGTCGAAAGCGGGCGTGCCGATGGTCGAGCGCTTCGATACCTCGGTTGCCGAAATGGAGCTGAAATACTCCAACAACAAGCTGATTACGGACGACGCCAAGCCGGGCGACTACAGAAAGATCCTGGCCGGCTCGATCCCGGGTTCGAACTTCTATCTCGTCGGCGGCATCACCGAGCTGAACTTCAACATCCGCTCGGTCGGTGCCAACGGCACCGGCGGCAATTCCGCCTCCAACGGCCTCAAGGGCACGGCGGGCGCCAACATGTACGTGATGAACATCGGCGTCGACCTGCGCCTGGTCGATACCGCCACGCTCGAAGTCGTCGACGTGATCAGCTACCAGAAGCAGATCATCGGCCGCCAGATTTCAGCCGGCGCCTTCGACTTCCTCGGCCAGACCTTCTTCGATGTCAGCATCGGCGAAAGCGCCCTCGAGCCGATCCAGCTCGCGGTCCGCTCGACCATCGAACGCGCCACGCTCGAAATGATGAGCCGGCTCTATCGCGCCCCGCAGTCCTCTTGCGGCGGCAAACTGAACACGTCTGCCGATCCGCTCTACGACGGCAAGACCATGACCACCGCTTCCAACCAGGAGAAGTACAATGACAAGTCTCGCCAGGAGCCTTATCGCTGGCTCGGCAATGCTGACGGCGATGCTGAGCCCAGCCTGCGCGGACAGCTCCAGCAATAGCGCCGGCAGCCAGATCCTCAACGGTCAGGTGCAGCTTAACAACTCGATCTCGACCATCAACACGGCCATCGACAAGGTCGGCGGCGATGTGGGTGTGCAGTCGGTGGCGGCGGGCAATATCGTCGACGTCACCACGATGAACGACACCACCGTCGACTCGAGCCAGTACACCAGCGCCGCGCAGATCACTTCGACCGTCAATGCCGCCATCACCAACGTCGGCGGCTCGGTGGGTGTCGTGAACCAGTCGGTGTGCAACTCGGCGTCGGTCTCGACCGATCCGGCCTTGACCGCGGTCAACAATTACCAGCAGTGCGCCTCGCAGGATCCGACCGCGACCGCGAACGTCACCCTGGCCAATGTCGGCGGCTCAGTGTCGATTGCCAACTCGGCGATCGCCAACAATTTCGAGGCCGACACCAACGCCGGGATGATGCCGATCAACAACAAACAGATCAACACCTCGACGACGGTGGCCGCGACGTCGGTCAATATCAGCAATGTCGCCGGTACGGCTTCGGTCACCTCCACCGCCATCGGCAACAACGCCCGCATCATTCACTACTCGACCACACCGTAAGCGACGCGGCGCCGACTGGGGGCTGTCGAGCGCCGTGCGAAAA
>JAHFQC010000103.1 GCA_023259375.1 Alphaproteobacteria bacterium | reverse complement strand
CGCCAAGACCTGGAGAGACGCCAATGCGCGGCCGATCTATCTCGGCGAATTCGGCGCCTACGACAAAGCTCCGATGGAAAGCCGCGTCAAGTGGACCGCCGCCGTCGCCCGCTATGCCGAGCGGTACGGTTGCGCCTGGGCCTACTGGCAGCTCGACAGCGACTTCATTCTCTACGACTTCAAGACCAACCAGTGGGTCGAGCCGCTTCTGAACGCCCTCGTTCCGCCCCAAGAGAAATAACGGGAGACCACCATATGCTCAAAACGACTGTGGCGTTCGCTGCAGCCCTGCTGCTTGCGACTTCAGCTGGCGTCGCCGCGCCCAAGGCCAAGCCCGCTGCAGCGCCTGCGGCGGTGGCCACACCCGTCGCCGCGCCTGTCCCGGTCGCCGCGATCCATTCCGGCTTTGCGGGGATGGATGCGTTCGCCCAGGTCGGCCAGATGGGGCCGGGCGTGAACGTGCTGTCGGAAGACCCCGGCTGGACCGATGCGTCCAAGGCGCGTTTCAAGCCGGAGCTGTTCGCCAAGATCAAAGCGGCCGGTTTCGGCACCGTGCGCATCGCGCTCAACGCGATGGGCCATATGGACGACTATTTCGTGCTCGAGACCGGTTATCTCAACCGCCTCGACACGATGGTCAATGCCGCGCTCGATGCCGGGCTGACGGTCATTCTCGACGAGCATGATTTCAATTACTGCGCCGTCGAGACCTGGGGCTGCCGCCAGAAGCTGAATGCGTTCTGGGCGCAAGTGGCGCCGCGCTACAAAGATGCGCCGGCGCGCCTCATCTTCGAGATCATGAACGAGCCGCACGAGGCCTTCACGCCCGAGATGTGGAACGATCAGATCAAGCAGACTTTGCCGATCATTCGCGCTTCCAATCCGGTGCGCAATGTCATCATCGGACCGGGCAATTGGAACGGCCTCGGCTATCTCGACAAGCTGGTTCTGCCGGTCACCGACCGCCACATCATCGTGACCTATCACTACTATGCGCCGATGGAGTTCACCCATCAGGGCTCGCCGTGGGTGTCGCAATACAAGCTGACCGGCCAAACCTGGGGTTCGGAGGCCGATCTGGCGCAGCTCAACAAGGACTTCGACGTCGTCAAGGCATGGAGCGACAAGTGGAACCGGCCGATCTTCTTGGGCGAATTCGGGGCCTATGAAACCGCGCCGATGGAAAGCCGCCTCAAATACGACAGCACGGTCGCCCGCGCCGCCGAGAAGCGTGGTTTCGCCTGGGCCTATTGGCAGTTCGACAAGGACTTCATCGTCTACGACATCGCAGCCGACAAATGGGTCGAACCGGTGCTGAACGCGCTGATTCCGCCGAAGCAGTAATTGGGACGATCACTACGAAAACAAAAGCGCGGGAGGAAACTCTCGCGCTTTTTTTAATGCAGCCCCATCGCCTTTGCCCAGGCCGCCAGGGTTCCGTTCTGCCACAACAGCCGCACACTCATCGCCAGCGAGGTCACGATCAAGAGCGGCTTGATCAGGCCGGTGCCGTGCTTCAGCACCAGGCGGGCGCCGACGGCGCCGCCGGTGACCATGCCGCAGGCCATCACGATGGCGATAATCCAGACGATGTGGCCGGTGAACAGAAAGAAGATCAGCGCGCCGAGATTGCTCATGAAATTGTAGAGCTTGGCTTGCATCGTCGCCTGATCGAGGGCGAGACCGGTGAGGGCGACCATGCTCATGGCGAAGAAGGTGCCGGTGCCGGGACCGAAGAAGCCGTCATAGAAGGCGATCAGCGGCACCACGCTGACGGCGAACATCGAGAACCGCATCCGCGCGGTGGCGGGTTCCTTGCCGAGATCATCGCTTAACAACAGCCAGCCGCAGATCGCCATCAGGAAGAACGGCACCAGATTGCGCAGCACGCCGGGGTTGATGAAGGTGAGGCTGGCGGCGCCGCAGGCCGATCCGATCATCGCGAACAGCGCCGGCTTCCACAGCTTCAAGACCGGCAAGCGGCCGCTTTTCCAGAAATGCCACGCAGCGGAAAGCGGCGAAAAGATCGCCTGGAACTTGTTGGTAGCAAGCGCTGTCACCGGCGGCAGGCCAGTCGCCATCAGTCCGGGAATGGTGAGAAGACCGCCGCCGCCCGCCATGGCGTCGATGGTTCCGGCGACGAGCGCCAATACGAAAAGGCCGAAAAGCTGAAGAGGATCGAACATTACGCCATCACTTGCGGCTGGCACTTGCGGCAGGCCGGGTTGCATAGGCGCCCCCGCCGCGGCTCGCAAGACCTCGCGTATCTGTGATGGTTTTGATGTCGATATTGGCGGCAGGACAAGCGCCGTGGTGCTACGACTTTTGTCTACCTATGGGGGAGGGCATCATGAATCGCAAAGAATTCTTCGCTGCCTCGGCCAAAGCCGGACTTGGCTGTTGTGCATTGGCCGTCATGGGCCGCGCCGCCGCGGCCAGCGATGCCGACTGCGCAGGCGCAGCTCAGGAAAAGGAATTCGTGACCAATTGGCTCACCGATCTGTTCGAAGCCATGGAGACCGGTCTCGATCAGGAAACCAAGGTCAAGCTGATGGCCGCCTGCGGCAAAGGCTGCTTCCTGCGGCATTCCTTCAAGACCGATATCGCGCGCGACGGCCAAGGCGACATCGACAAGCTCTTGAAGGCCTATAGCCGCAGCTTCGAAGTCTGGCGCCAGGGCGATCTCGTTCACGTGCGGTTCGGACCCGAGGTGCGCAAGTGCTTCTGCCCGGTCTCCCAATATCACCCGCGGCACCTGCACGACATGCATTGCGAATGTTCGCGCGCCACGCATCAGGCGATTTTCGAAACGGCACTGGGACGGCCGGTGAAAGTCGAAATCCTGGAATCGGTGCGGCGCGGCTACAAGACCTGCCACTTCCTCGCGCACCTGGCGTGAAAATATCAGCGGTTCGCCACTTGGTGGGCTTCGCTGGCGATGCGCGTCAGCAGATCCTGCGTAGGATAGCCGTCGGCGGGCAGATTGTGCGCCTTTTGCCAGCCACGCACGGCGGCGCGTGATTTGGCGCCGATCATGCCGTCGGCCTTGCCGATGTCGAAGCCGAGCGTGATCAGCGAATTCTGCAGCGTCAGCCGTTCGTCGCGATTGAGCGGCGTGAGGCCCCGCGGCCACGCGGCAACGATGGCGGGCGCGCCCTTCAACTGATCGCCCAGCAAACACACCGCCAACGCATACGAGGCGGCGTTATTGTATTTGAGGATGACCTTGAAATTCGGGAACACCAGGAACGCAGGGCCTGTGGCACCGGCGGGGAGATAGATACTGGCCGGTTGATCGGCGGCGTCCAGTTCGCCTCCCAGGATCGTCTTGACGCCAAGCTTCTTCCACGCCGCTACCGGTTTGACGATGTCGAGATCGGCGGTGTCGTAGGCAAACCCCGCGGGCAGCGCCACTTCGGTGCCCCAAGGCTTGCCGTTGGTCCATCCGGCGGCGTGAAGGATATTGGCGGTCGAGGCGAGCGCATCGGCCGGGCTGGTCCACAGATCGATACGGCCGTCGCCGTCGCCATCCACGGCGCCGCTGAGAAATGTCGTCGGCACGAATTGGGTTTGGCCGAATGCACCCGCCCACGAACTTGTCATCCGGTCAGACGCATAGTTTTCGCGCTGCATCATCTTGAGGGCGGCGAGGAACTGTGGCCGGGCGTAGTCCGTCCGCGGGCCTTCGTAGGCAAGCGTCGCCAATGCCTCGAACATATTGTAGCGGCCCATGCTGCCGCGGCCGTAGTCGCTCTCGTTGCCCCAGATCGCCACCAGGATTTCCGGCGCCACGGGAAAACGGTTGGTCACCGCCGTCAGGATATCGGCATCGCCGACCATGAGGGCGCGGCCATTGGTGATGCGTTCGGCGGAAACCGCATTGTCGATGTACTGCCAGATCGGGGTGACGAATTCCGGCTGGTTCAGATTGTGATCGAAAATCCGTTGATTGCGATGGATGGCGCCTGTGGCCGCCGCGTAGGTCTCCGGGGAGATCCCGGCCGTCAGCGCCTGGTCGCGGAAATCAGTGAGAAAGGCGGCAAAGGCGGCGTCCTCGGCCTCGATGGCCGCGAGCGGTGAGGGCGTCGGGACCGGAACACCGTCGGCGCCATAGGCCGCAGCAACCAGCATCAGGCTGAACAGCCAGCCCAGAAACAGAACAATTCCACGCACTTTTATTGCGCCCCCAAGCTCAATCCGGGACACTCCAGGCGTGCCCCTCTTATCATGGTCCTCGCGACCATTTGCGACGGAATCCGCACAGTTGACACCCTTATTCCCGCCGACTAGAACCGCGCCTCCTCGGCGGGGCCAATCCGCAGTTTTCCGAAGTTTCAAAAGGCGTGCCATGAAGATCCGCAACTCGCTCCGCTCGCTCAAGAAGCGCGACAAGGACTGTCGCGTGATCCGCCGCCGCGGTCGCACCTACGTCATCAATAAGAAGAACCCCCGTTTCAAGGCTCGCCAGGGTTAATTCCAGGCCATATAGCCGTTCTTCGGGCTACCCGGCGACCCGTCGGGTGGTTTACGTTTGCGCCATGCGGACGTTCCTATCAGCGCTGATGTTGCTACTGCCTTTGACCGGGGCGGTGGCCGCGCCGCCGTCGCAACCTGTGGATAAGCTGTTTTCCCAGCTGAAACAGGCGGAACGGCCGGAAGATGCCAAGCCGCTCGAATCCCAGATCCTGGCGAGCTTCCTGCGCTCCGGCAGCGCCTCGATCGACGTTTTGATGACCCGGGCCGAAGCCGCGCTCACGGCCGGCAAGAAGGACGTCGCCCGGCATCTTCTCGACGAGATCGTCGGCATAGCCCCTCGCTTCGCCGAGGGCTGGCACCGCCGCGGTTTGCTGCAGCAGGAGGCCGGCGAGGATGGCGCCGCCATGGTGTCGCTGCAGAAGGCCGTGGAGCTCAATCCCCGCCATTTCGAAGCCATGACCCAGCTCGGCGAGATGCTGGAGGATTTCGGCCAGAAGGAAGAGGCACTGAAGCTCTTTCGCCGCGCCATCGCGCTGGACCCGCAGTTCGAAGGCCTGCAGCGCCATATCGACGGTTTGTCGCGGGCGGTCGAGGGGCTGGGAATCTAGCTGTCAGCCAGAAGCTCCTCTTGTCCGCCTCAGCACACTCTTGATTTTCACTATTTATATAGTGAATTGTGAGGGGCATGCATATGCTGGAGACTCGCCATGATGCCGCTCCCAACGTTTCGCCTCGATGGCAAAAACGCGCTGGTCACCGGGGCCGGACGCGGAATCGGGGCCGCGGTGGCGGCTCTATTCGCGCAAGCAGGGGCATCGGTCACGCTCTGCGCCCGCACCGGGAGTGAGGTTGAGGCAGTGGCCGCGGAGATTCGCGCTGCCGGATTTCAGGCCGACGCCTTCGCCCTCGACGTGAAGGACATCGCGGCCGTACGGCGCGAGATTGCCGCGCGCGGACCGTTCGATATTCTTCTCAACAACGCCGGCATGAACCGCATCCGTAGCATCACCGAGATTACCGAGGACGATTACGATGCGGTGCTCGATCTCAACCTGAAATCGGCGCTGTTCGTGGCGCAGGCAGTGGCGAAGGGGCTGCTGGAAGCGAAGAAGCCCGGCTCGATCATCAACGTCTCGTCGCAGATGGGCCATGCCGGCCTGGGCGGGCGCTGTCTCTACGCATCGTCGAAATGGGGGCTGGAAGGCCTGACGCGCTGCATGGCGATCGATCTGGCGCCGCACGGTATCCGCGTCAACACCATCTGTCCGACCTTCATCGATACCGCGCTGACGCGCCCGATTCTGGAAACCCCGGGGTTCCGCGATTTCGTGCTCAGCCGCATCAAGATTGGCCGTCTCGGGCGCATGGACGAGCTGAGCGGTGCCCTGCTGCTGCTCGCCTCGGATGCGTCCACCTTGATGACCGGCTCATCCCTGATGGTCGACGGCGGCTGGACCGCAGGCTGAGGCGGATTACGCCGGCCGGTGTCCTAGTCCGGCGAGGTAGAGACTGGCCGCGCCGGAGACGATCGCCAGCGCCACGATCCCGATCGCGATCCACAGGCTGCGTTCGGCTTCGCGAATCATGCCGGTATGCTCGGCAACGCGTTTGGTGCGCTCGAGCACCAACAGTCTCCACAACCGCATCCGCAGATCGTTGGTGAGCGATTGTTTCGCCGTGGCGACCGGCGAGCGCTCGACCTCATCGAGATGCTCCGCGAGATAGCCGAAAAACTTCTGGCGTGCGGCAAGACGGCCGGCGATCTCTTGATAAATCCGCGCCGCGACGGGATCGGGGGCGACCGAGTGGGCCAGTTTCGCCATCGAGGCGTCGATTTCGCCAGCAATGACGGCACTGCGGGCGGCGAAACGGGGATTGGCACTGATGACATGGCCGTTCAGCAACCGGTCCGAGTCGAGCAGCCGCGATTCGATCGTAGTGATTTCAAGCAGCGTGTTTTCGGTCGCTTCGGCGTCATGTCGGCTGGTTTTCAGCCCCGACAGCGAAAAACTCATCAGGACCAGCGCGCCGATCATCAGGACGGCCGTCGCGGTGAAAATCTGGATCGCGAGCGAATGCAGTCCGCCGTGGACGGACGAGCCTGTCGGTCTGTGCTGCAATGGCGCCTGCATCGTGGCTCCCCCCGGGAAACCAGCACCAAGTGTTACGAAATTGCGTTAAGAATTTATGCAGCAAAAAACGGGTGCAGGCGGTCCATCCCAAACAAAAAAAGGGAGCAGCGAAACCGCTGCTCCCTTGTTTATTCAGCAATGTGCTTCGGTCAGAGCGACTTCTGCGGACCAACGAAAGCAACACGCAGCATGTTGGTGGCGCCCGGAGTGCGCAGCGGGACGCCCGCCGTCACCACGATACGCTCGCCCGGCTTGGCAAAGCCTTCCAGGAAGGCAAAGCGAGAGGCGCGTTCCACCATATCGTCGAGGTCCTGGGCATCTTCGGTGTAGATGCAGTGCAGGCCCCACACCAGCGACAGGCGGCGCGAGACTTCCAGCGACGGCGTCAGCGCGATAATCGGCGCATCGGAGCGTTCGCGCGCGGCGCGGAGCGCGGTCGAGCCGGACTTGGTCCAGCACACCACGGCGCGGGCATGAATGGTGCTCGTCACCTCGTGAACCGCCGCCATGATGGCGTCCGGGGTCGTCGACTCCGGCTCGTTGCGCTGGCTGTTCATGATCGGGATGTACTGCGGATCGCCTTCCACCGTCGTGGCGATCTTGTCCATCATCGACACCGCTTCCACCGGATACTGACCGGCGGCGCTTTCGGCCGACAGCATCACCGCATCGGCACCGTCGAACACGGCGTTGGCGACGTCGGTCACTTCGGCGCGGGTCGGCACCGGCGCGGTGATCATCGATTCCAGCATCTGGGTCGCGACCACGACGGGCTTACCGGCTTTGCGGGCCATCTTGGTGATGAGCTTCTGCTTGCCGGGAACTTCCTGGACCGGCAGTTCGACGCCGAGGTCGCCACGGGCCACCATCAGCGCATCCGACAGGTCGAGAATTTCCGGCAGCCAGTCGATGGCGCGCGGCTTTTCGATTTTGGCAAGGCATCCGGCGCGCTGGCCGACGATCTTCCTCAGATCGGCCATGTCGTCGGGGCGCTGCACGAAGGAAAGCGCGATCCAATCCATGCCGAGTTGAAGGGCGGCATCGAGATCGCTGCGGTCCTTCTCGGTCATGGCCGAGATCGGCAGCACCGTGTCGGGCAGGTTGATGCCCTTGCGGTTCTTGAGCGTGCCGGCGACGATGACTTCCGCGATCGCGCTGTCCTTATCGGCATCCACGACCTTGAGGCGGATCTTGCCGTCGTCGATCAGGAGCGATTCGCCGGCCTGGATCGCCGCGAAAATCTCGGGATGCGGCACCGGAATGTCGTCGCCGCTTTCCACGATCGCCTTCTGGACGAGGCGCAGCTTGTCGCCCCGGTGCACTTCGCGCTCTTCGCCCGGCAGTTTGCCGAGACGGATCTTGGGGCCCTGCAGGTCGGCGAGGATGGCGATCGGGCGGCCGACGGACTCTTCCAGGTCGCGAATGGCACGAACCTTCGCGTTCAACTCGGCCGGCGAGTTGTGGCTCATATTGATGCGGAAAACGTCGGCGCCCGCTTCAAACAAAGCCTTGATCATCTCGGGGGATGAACTGGCCGGCCCGATGGTTGCGAGAATCTTAGTTTTACGTCTGCGCCTCATGTTATCCGTATAGTCCTAGTTCGATAAAGATTGCTTCCAATTTGGGCTGTTGCCCGTGTCGACGGCAAAAAAACCTTTGCGGTCATACCCGCGCAGAGCACAGTTGCCCCGCCCGGTAATCTTGAAGTCCGCCTGCGGCTGCGTGCAGAAGTAGGTGCCGCCGCTCCAGGTGCCCGACTGGCTGTCGGTTCCGTAGAGATAGTAGTAGCGCGCATTGAGCCTGCCAGGGATAAGGGTCTCGCACTTTTGCGAAAGAATTGTCCACCAGCCTCGGCTCTCCCACTCCGTACCGTTGTATTCGCCCAGCGCCACCTTCGCGGCCACGCTTGATTTGTTGCAAACCGTGAACTCGGCCGAAGCCGACACGGTCGCTAGGGGCACCGTTAAAAGCAGAATCAGGGCAACAGAAAGGCGCATGGCGCTGTCAGGATGTCGCGCAAAGCAGGGGGTTCGTCAACGTCGGACCAAATCCTTGCCCAATAAACCTCTTCCGGCGATGATGAACATTCTATGACGATACCTCTTTTTGAACGGATCCCGGAGCCTTCCGGGTCGCGGGCCGGGTTGTTGTTCGTGTGCGATCACGCCGCAAATGCCATGCCAGATGGCTACGGCACCCTCGGGCTCGCCCTTGAATTGTTGCAAACCCATATCGCCTACGACATTGGCGCCGCCGCGGTGACCCGTGATTTGGCTGCCCGGTTCGCGTCTGCGGCTATTTTGGGGCACTGGTCCCGTTTGTTAATCGATCTTAACCGTGGTCCCGACGACCCCACTTTGGTGATGAAACTGTCGGATGGCAGCATCATCCCGGGCAATCGTGATACCGATCCTGGCGAGATCGCCCTGCGCATACGTAGTTTCCACCAGCCCTACCATGACGCCATTGCCGCCGAATGCGCCCGGCTCGAGGCTGATGGATTGGTTCCGGCGCTGATCTCGATCCATTCCTTCACCCCGGTTTGGAAGGGGCGCAAACGAAAATGGGATGTCGCCGTGTTATCTGACCGCGACCGCCGGCTGGCCGATCCGCTCATTGCCCGCCTGACGGAGGCCGGTTTTGCCGTCGGCGACAACGAGCCTTATTCGGGGGCGCTGGAGGGCGACACCCTCAACCGCCACGGTACCCGGCATGGCCGTCCCCATGTCCTGATCGAAATCCGCCAGGACCGGCTGGGCGATCCGGAGCACGCCCGGGCCTTCGCCGGCCGCCTGGAACCGATTCTCAGGGCCGCCCTGACCGACATGGGACCGTCAGAAAGGCTGTCCCAAACGATTCACAGCTAGCACAACCGGCCGCGTTGCGTCCCCCCGGCGTGGCGGCTAGGTTCCGCCCCCCTGTACTTTGAAGGCGTTTGATATGGCCAAGTCGGCTTTTGCAAAAGATCGTCTGCGTTCGTTCGTCGAGCGCGTAGAGCGTCTGGAAGAGGAAAAGAAGGCCCTCTCCGACGACATCAAGGAGGTCTATGCCGAAGCCAAAGGCGAAGGCTTCGACGTCAAGATCCTGCGCCAGGTCGTGCGCCTCCGGAAAATGGACAAGGCCGATTTCCAGGAAACCGAGGCAATGCTGGATCTTTATCTCAGCGCGCTCGGGATGCGCTGATCACTTCGGCTCAGCCGGAATCCCAAGCCATTTCAGCCAGTCGGTGAAGCGGTCGGTCCAGGTATCGACCGGCAGGTTGCGCTTGCCGACCGCGAAGCCATGGCCGCCTTTGGCGTAGATGTGCAGTTCGACCGGTTTTTGCGCCTTGTTCCAGACGTCGAAGGCGCGCAGCGATTGCGGCATGTAATCGTCGGCGGCGACCGCCATAAACAGCGGCGGCGCATCGGCCGGGATCGCGGCGAGGTCGCGCGAAGTGGCCGGGTAGATGCCGGCGACGAAATCGGGCCGGATATCGGGTTCGTAATTGCTGCCGAGATAGACCGACAGCAGCCCGCCCGCCGAGAAACCCATCACACCGACCCGTCCGGGAGCGACGCCCCATTCGGCCGCATGCTGACGGACGAGGCGCATCGCTTGTTTGGCATCTTCCTTGGCGAAGGGAATGGCGGTGACCTGACGCTGCTCGCGGGCTTCGCGCGTCAGCGTTTCGCCGGGCGGAAAATGGGCGACGCGGTATTTGAGCACGATCGCGGTGATCCCCCGCGTGTTCAGCCAGTGTGCGACCTCTTCGCCTTCGCCGGCCCAGGCTACGCTCTGAAAACCGCCGCCGGGAATCACCAGCACGGCCGTGCCGTTCGCCTTTTGCGGCCGGAACAGAGTGATGGTCGGGCGGATGACATTATGGATGAAGCGCAGCGGCTCGGAGGCCGGTTGCTGTTCGCTCCAGGTCCAGTTTTCTGATCCCGGCGCCACGCCTGGCCATAGCGGTATCGTTTCTGTGGCTGCCGCACTCGGGCACAAAACCAATACCGAAACCAATACCATCAAGACGATCGCGCGCATCGAAACTCCCTCCGCCGGCCGGAGCGGCCGACATCACGCTGATGCGGCTTGTCGTGAGTCCGGATGTGCGGCCGGTTGTCTCGTCATTTCGGGCAATGGCGTGCGGACAATCTTCGATACAATCTACACGCTCAAGTTCCCCTGACGCAGACCACTGTGTGCTTGCGGCTGCCGCGGCTCCCGCCGCATACTTTGCCCATCTTGGGGGCGCCGCGATCGCAGGGCGGCAATCACAAAAAACAACGCACCTCGAAAGGGAGTTCCATCACCATGAGCTATAAGGGTTTCGCCACGGCGAGCGCGATCGCGTTCGCGTTGGCCCTGTCCGTCGGAACCGGCGCTGCACAGACGGCCGTCAAGGACGACTTCAAGCCGTCATCCTTGAACCAGCCGGGCCAGGAATATCCGCAAGTCAATTCCCAGGGCTATGCCCGCTTTCGCGTTATGGCGCCCGATGCGAAGAGTGTTGCCGTGACCTTGGGTCTCGGCGGCAGCGGCGGCACCGTCCTTACCAAAGGCGCCGACGGCGCCTGGACGGGCACGACCACCGGTCCGCTCGACGAAGGCTTCCATTATTACCATCTCAAGATGGACGGCGGCGTCTTCAACGATCCGGGCACGCAGAATTATTATGGTTCCGTGCGCTGGGAGAGCGGCATCGAAATTCCGGCCCACGATCAGGATTTCTATGCGCTCAAGAATGTGCCGCACGGCAACGTGCAGCAGATCCTGTTCAATTCGCCCTCGACCAACACGCAGCGCCGCGCCTTCGTCTATACCCCGCCGGGCTATGACAAGGACCAGTCGACGCGCTATCCGGTGCTCTATCTGCAGCACGGCTGGGGCGAAGACGAAACCGCGTGGAGCGTTCAGGGCCACGAAAATCTGATCATGGACAACCTGATCGCCGAAGGCAAAGCCAAGCCGTTCATCATCGTGAATGTCTACGGCATGACCAACGACGTGAAGTTCGGCAAGGCCTTCAGCTTCGACATGAAGCCGTTCCAGACGGTGCTGGTGAACGAGCTGATCCCCTATGTCGACGCCAATTTCCGCACCCTGGCCGATCAGCCCCATCGCGCCATGGCGGGCCTTTCGATGGGCGGCATGGAAACCAAGGCGATCGCACCGGCGAACCTGAATGTGTTTTCGCGCATCGCGCTTCTGAGCGGCGGCACCTTCGGGCCGGAAGACGTGACGCCCGATTTCAAGGCCAAAGTGAAGCTGGTTTTCGTCAGCTTCGGCAGCCGCGAGATTCCGGACGGCAAAACCGGCTTCCCCGGCGCGCCGAAAATCGATCCCAAGGCGAATATCGAAGCGCTGAAGAAACTCGGCATCAACGCCTATTTCTACGTCTCGCCCAACACCGCGCACGAATTCCTGTCGTGGCGGCGCAGCTTGCACGAACTCGCCCCGGTCCTGTTCAAGGACTGAGGACGACCAAACAATAAAAAAACGGCGGCAGAGGCTCGCGCTTCTGTCGCCGTTTCTTTTTGGAAAATGGCCGTTATCCGACCTTGCGTTCTTCGTCGGTCGGCTCGCCCGGCTCTTCGAGGCCGAATTCCTTCAGCTTGCGATAAAGGGTCGAACGCCCGATGCCGAGGCGGCGGGCGACTTCCGACATATGGCCGTCGTAGCGGGCGATGGCGGTGCGGATGATTTCGGACTCCATGTCCTCCATCTTGCGCATATGACCGGCGGCATCGACGAGGCTCATGGTGTAGGGCGCTGACGGCAGCGCCGGCGCGAAGTTGGAGGCCGCCTGGATCGCTTGCGCGTCGGCAACGCTGGCGGCGCGGCGCGGCCGGGCTTCGACGCCCATGGCGCTGGCGATCTGCGGGAAGTCGCAGACATCGAGTAGCGAGCCGTCGCACAACACAACGGCGCGGAAGATGGTGTTTTCGAGCTGGCGCACATTGCCCGGCCAGGAATAGCGCTCGAGCAGGTCGGCGGCTTCCGGCGTCAGGCCGGCAACCGGCTTGTGCTCTTCCACCGCAAAACGGGTGATGAAATGGCGCGACAGCGCCGGGATGTCGTCGCGACGGTCCCTGAGCGGCGGCACGAAAATGGGGAACACGTTGAGGCGGTAGAACAGATCTTCACGGAAGCGTCCGTCGCGGGTCAGTTCGGAAAGGTCGCGATTGGTGGCGGAGATGATGCGCGCATCGATCTTGACCGGACGCTTGGCACCGATCGGATCGACTTCGCCTTCCTGCAGCGCGCGCAGCAGTTTGACCTGCATGTCGAGCCTCAGTTCGCCGATTTCATCGAGGAACAGGGTGCCGCCGTCGGCTTCCTGGAACTTGCCGAGATGGCGCTCGCTGGCGCCGGTGAACGAGCCTTTTTCGTGTCCGAACAGGATGGATTCGATCAGGTTCTCGGGGATGGCGCCGCAGTTGACGGTGACGAACGGCCGGCCGGCGCGATCGGACTGGCCTTGGATGGCGCGCGCGACGAGTTCCTTGCCGACGCCGGATTCGCCTTCGATCAGAATCGGAATGGTCGATTGTGCCGCGCGAATGCCGAGGCGCGCCACCTGCCGCATCTCGTCCGACTTGGTGATCATATCGTCGAAGGTGAGACGGTTGTCGCTTTTCTTCTTCAGGCGCGTGACTTCGCCCGACAAGGTGCCGATCTTGAGCTGATTGCGGATCGATACGGCGATGCGTTCGGGGCTAGCCGGTTTGACCAGGAAGTCGTTGGCGCCGGCGCGCATGGCTTCCACCGCGGAGTCGATGCCGCCCTTGGCGGTGAGCACGATGACCGGCAGATCAGGATGACTGATGCGGACTTTCGACAGCACTTCGATGCCGTCGATGTCGGGCATGATGAGATCGAGGAGGATCAGGGCGATCTGGTCGCCGCGCGGGCCGTTGACGAGATCGAGCGCCGGACCGCCGCCGGGGGCGGTGATCACGGTCATTCCGGAACGGCTGATTGCTGCTTCCAGCAGGCGCCGCTGCACCGGATCGTCGTCAACGATGAGAATAGTCTGGGCCATCACATCCTCGAGTGTTAGGGCCCAATGTGGTCTGGTGAGGGTAAAGACGGGTTTAAGATGTGTCCTTTTGCGGCACAGAATCCTGGGGAACTTGGTATGGTAAACATACAGTTAATACGTATTTTTCCCGATGATGATGAGGTGTCAATTTTGCGGTCGGCGGTCACTCGTCTTCGATTTATGGGACTGCGACACACCCGGAAACACCAAATCCTGTGACATGCGCGAACGCTTCGCGGCGGTTCCAGCGCGGATGGTTCGCAAACGGCGCGCGGCAATTGCGGCGGGCCGCCACAATGCGGACAGAAGCTGCGGCACCAAAGTTCCCGCCAGGCGGGCGTCGCGAGCCGGGCGCGGATCTTCACCGAGGTGTCGCAAGGAGCGGATAATGAGGGCCGGTCCTGCACGCGATCAGCACGCAATCAACACGGGCGGCCGCGGCGTGCAGGACATGCAAACGCGTCTGATCCGACGTCTTCGGAAGGTGGTGCGCCCAGGATGCGGCATCTGCGACGGACGTCTCACACCACCCATCGCAACGCGGCGTCGACGCTCACCCGACTGCACGGCGCGCTCGAGCGAGACTTGCACGCACCGTTCTGCCGTCCGCGCTGCAGCCGGGCGATTTCTCGGACCTATGCCCAAGATCTCGGAAGTTCTGGAGGAATCGCTCTGGCCGCCGTATTACCGGCATCTGTCTTGAGATAGACGCCCTGGTGTGCGAGCTTCCCCTTATGAGCGACAAACCTGTCCTTCCGGTCGATGTCCCCGAAATTCAGACACCGCTGGCGGCCCTCGAAGGCGCCGTCCCGCCTTCGCCGCAGTGGTTCAAGGATGCCATCGCGGTGCGCCCGCAGAGCACCGTCATTGAGGTCGATGGCGCGCCGATCCACTATTTGAGCTGGGGCAGCCCGGCCAAGCAGGGTCTCTTGCTGGTGCACGGCAACGCCGCTCACGCGTGGTGGTGGAGTTTCATCGCACCGTTCCTGTCGCGCGATTATCACGTCGTCGCGCCCGATCTTTCCGGCATGGGCGATTCCGCCTGGCGGCCGGACGGCTATTCGATGGAAACCTTCGCCGCCGAGCTCCTGGCCGTGGCCGAGCATTCCGGCACGCTGGCGATCGATGAGCCGCCGGTGATCGTCGGCCATAGTTTCGGTGGGTTCGTCACCATCCTGGCCGGGGCCCTTTACGGCGAACGGCTCGGCGGTTCGATCATCCTCGACGCGCCGGTCAATCCGCCCGACCGGCCGCATTCGAGTCCGTTCACGGCGCGCGCCCATCATCACTATCCGACCCTGGCGCGGGCGCTGGCCCGTTTCCGTCTGTTGCCGCCGCAGGCGTGCGAAAATCTCTATCTGCTCGACTATGTCGCCCGGCTCTCCTTGCGTGAGGTCGACGGCGGCTGGCGCTGGAAATTCGATCCCCAGATCTGGCGCGATTTCTCGATCGGCAATCTGGAAGCGCGGTTGCGCGATACCAAGTGCCGTATCGCCTTCTTCCGCGGCGAGAACTCGTTCCTGATGCCGCCCGAGATCGGGAATTTCATGGCGAGTCTGCTCGGCCGGACCGCACCGGTGGTGGAAATCCCCGGTGCCCAGCATCACGTCATGCTCGACCAGCCTCTGGCGCTGGTGGCGGCGCTGCGGGCGTTGCTCGCCGACTGGCGCCATTCCGAAGTGTCGCGGTCGCCCGACGAGCCGGACTGAACCGGACGGTCATCGCAGCGGCGTTTAGAACCGGTCTCGGTTGCATGGGCTTCCTTGCCGCACCACCATTTTCCGCCGGGGGAGCTTTGCCTATAGTCCGCCCGCACCCCGGAGCTTGTGGATGGACGAGCACGAAGAGAGCGACGACGAGATGCCGGTTGCGACGGCCGATCTCGGCGAGCATCTGCGAACCTGGCGCATGTTCCTGATCAAAATGCGTTGGGGACTGGCGGCGGCAATGCTCGTGCTCGCGCTGCTTTTGGCATTCTGCACGCGCGGCTGAGAGCGACCGTAAGAATCCGCAACAGAGTGTGTTTTTCCACCGGTTGCGAATTATCAAAAAAACGCCGGAAATAGGGCTGAATTGGCGTGTAATGCCGCATGCGACAGCGTTGCCCCGGCGTCGGGTTTGGGTTATGCCCGCTGCGGCTAAATTTGGGGGCGTCATCGGCCGCAAGGCGCGTCATTGCTGCGTAAAAAGCGGCCTGTTTCTGCTCACAAGTCCGTGGCCCGTATGGGGGACCCGTTGCCCTCGATCAACCAACGAGATGCGTGAACCATGCCTCAATTAATCGGAATCCCGAAAGAGACGTTTGCTGGCGAGAAGCGCGTAGCGATATCGCCGGACGTCGTAGAAAAACTGATCAAGCTCGGCTTTGCGGTGCAGGTGGA
>JAHFQC010000021.1 GCA_023259375.1 Alphaproteobacteria bacterium | reverse complement strand
CGCTTGCAGATTGACGGCCTTGGGGCCTTTTGCGTCCGCCTGAATTTCGAACGAAACGCGCTGGCCTTCGGCCAACACACGCATGCCGGACATCTCTAAGGCGCTCGAATGAACAAAGACGTCCTTGCCGCCGCTCTCCGGCGCAATAAAACCAAAGCCTTTAGCCGCGTTGAAAAACTTCACAGTTCCGATAGTCATGGTATTTCCTAATGCATCGGTTGCGCTCAAGCGATTGCCTGAGCGGCGCTAACGAAACAATCAGCCTGAAAGATCGTCTGTCTAGACCGGATGCACACGAGGCGGATCGGGAGTACAACAGTGGTACTTCATCTGACGGGACGCCGTCGCAACCCGCAACATAGGCGCTGCAACCCGGTAATACAAGGCTCACTCTGCCCGCTTATGCCTTGCGCGCATGGCCGGGCGCGGGCCTGAGGTGGTTTGGGCCTATTACGAATTTGCGTTCAACACCGGACTTCGCACTAGCGAGCACATCGCGCTTTGCTGGGCCAATGTCGATTGGCGGCGGCGAAAGATCAAAAATCTCCAACGCGCGAGTGCGCCATCACGTCAAAGACACCAAGACCCATCATGTGCGCGAAGTCGATTTTAACGACCGCGCGCTCGCTGCGCTCACGGTGCTGAAAAAGCACACCTTTCTTAAAAGGGATGGACGAGGCGATTTTCGCCGATCCTACCGGGCGGCCTTGGACCAGCGACCGTAAGCAGCGCGAGGAGTTTTTCTATCCCACACTGAAGGATTGGGGATCCGCCGGCGGCGCGCCTACAACACCAGACACACCTACGCGACGGTCGTGCTCATGGCCGGCGTGAATCTCGCCTACATAGCCCGGCAGTTGGGCCACAAAGACACGTCGATGCTCTTGAAGCACTATGCGCGCTGGATCGATGGAGCCGATAAGGGTTCAGAGGCCGCGAAGCTGAACCTTGCTTTTGGTCCTGCCGTGTCGGGAACCAAAGAGCCGGACCAATTCCGATTGGGCGAATTGGCCCAAGAAAACATCAAGTCCTATAAAATCAAGGACTTAATGGCGGGAGCGACGGGGCTCGAACCCGCGACCTACGGCGTGACAGGCCGTCACTCTAACCAACTGAGCTACGCCCCCGCGGGCGTTTCGCGGGGAGGCCCGCGAAAGGACGGCCGATGTAGGGCGCCGGCTTTGCTAAGTCAAGCAGGGCGGTAGCAGGTTTTTGCGAGGTGTCCAAAACGCCGCTACCTCCTCCCGGATGGGCTGCGTTCGGGCACTCCGCCGACCCTGTACAAGCACCAAAATCACCCGATCGGGCGCCAATTTCTTCGAAAAATTCGAGGGGCCGCCCGGCTCCCGTGTCCGCTAATCCCGTGAGGCTTGCCGGCTAGGCGTCCCTTGGGCTCGCTACCCGCGGGCCCGGCCTCAATCTTGATTCCCGCAGTTCGATTCCCGAAAACCCGGCGGGCAGGCCCGCAGGCTCTCCGTTTGGGAATCGGTCTGGCCAAACCTTTTGCCGTCCGTGGATCAGTTACCCGGAGGCGTGCCCTGTTTGCCGTCGTGCCCCCGACTCGGCCCCTCACGTGGCTCACCGCTCTGACCGCCCGGTCCGGGCGCGGGGCCGAGACCGCGGGCGGCGCGCAACCGGTTGACCGAAAGAACCCCTTTGTGTTCCGGGTCGAGTTCGTTGAACAATGCCCGGGCAGCCGCGGCGTATTCGTTGAAATCGATCACCCCGTCGCCGTTCCAGTCCTGCAGCGGCGAAATGGCCGAGCGGTCGTCGTTCCAGCGCTGCTGGTTGACGGCGCGGGCCTCGTCGGGCTCGAGCACACCGGAATGGTTGAGATCGGCGGCCGCGAAGTCGCGACGCAGGCCCTCTTCCATCTGGGCGCGTGTCAGGCGGCCATCGGGACCCACGTATTTCAACAGAAGTTGCGATACCGGCGCGTGCCATTCCTCTTCGCGATGGCCCGGCGCGGGGAAATCCGGGCGCCCGCCACCGCACGCGGTGACGATCAGGCATAGAAGCGAAACGCCGACAATGGTGACGCGCATGGTCCGGTCCTTCCCCTGACCTACCCTAACCAGAAAAAAGCCGGCGAGGATACGTTAATCGCCGTTCACCATTCGCACTGAACGGTTGTTAAGGCCGAGGCACTAGCCTTGCGGCATGGTCCTGCCTCCGGTCACCGCCACGCCAGTGCCGATCCCAGCCGCGAGCCCGGCCGGGACCGCAACCAGCGCGACCGCCGCATCGACGACACCTGCGCCCGCAGCGCTGATGCCCGCAACGCCATCGCCGGGACAGCTACTGCAAACGGCTTTGACGGCAGCACGTCTCGAAGCGGCGACCATGCAGAACGGTCTGGCGACCTTGATGGCGAACGTGCTGCGCGCCACTGCGTCGGGCAATCTTCCGTCGGCTGTGCAATCGGCGATGCAGCAGTTGATCGCCCTGCACTTGCCGACCGACAAGGCGCCGGATGCGGCCGCCGTGAAAAACGCGATGCTGGCGTCGGGCCTGTTCACCGAAGCGATGCTGGCCGCGGGACTGGCGCCAGCCGATCTCAAATCGGCCCTGGGGCAACTGCAACAGGCGGCGCAACGCTGGCTCGCCCAAACGCCGGCCAACCAGCAGCAGCCGAACGCATCCGCACCGAACGTGCCGCCGCCGGTCCGTGGCGGTGCCCCAATGGCGCAAAGTCCGGCGCAGCCCAGCCTGCCCGAAAATGCCGATCCGGCGCTGACGGCAAAACTCCTCGCCAATGGCAGCGAAGCCGCGCTGGCGCGCGAGAGCCTGCTGCAGATGGCGTCGTTGCCCGATCAAAACAAACCGGGCGAAACCCGCTGGATCTTCGACGTTCCATTGATGACGCCGCAAGGCGCCGCGGTCGGTCAGATGATCATCACCCGCGATCACAAAGGCTCCTCACCGGACGCGCCCGAACCGGTGTGGCGGGTCGGCCTCGCCATCAATATCGAACCGCTGGGACCGGTGCGCGCTAATCTCGCGCTGTCGGGCGATCATGCCTGGGTGACGATCGGCGCCGACCGGCCCGAAAGTCTTGAGAAGCTGAGCCGCAATTCGTCGTGGCTGACCGATGCGCTGACCGCGGTGACGCTCGACGCCGACATCGCGTTCCAGTCCGGCGCGGGCGTGTCGCGGCCTTATGGTTCGCTGGTGGATAGCGCATCATGACGGCGCCTAAACCAAATCCCCTCGCCGTCGCGCTGAAATACGAGCACCTGCATGCCCCGCGCGTGGTGGCCTCGGGACGCGGCGCGGTGGGCGAAGCGATCATCGCCAAGGCCAAGGAAGCCGGCGTTCCGATCCAGCAAAACCCCGCCCTCGCCGAAGCGCTGGCGACCATCGAGATCGACCAGGAAATTCCTGAATCGCTGTACAAAGCGGTGGCCCAGGTGCTCGCGTTCATCATGCGCACCGCCGGACATTTGAAATAAGGTCAACTCTCAAACAATCGTGACCCATCCGCGTTTGCGGATTGCCACGCACGCTCGGCATTGCGTCAAATCATGCTAGGGTCTGCCGGCTAGGTTCGCCTTTGCGAAGACGAGACGCCATGATTGCAGGCATCCGATACTGGCTTGGCGCTGCGGAGACGGTCGCCGCCTTGTGGATCGCATGGGTCCTGGTGTTCGTGGTGCCGTTCCGATGGACGGCGCGCTGGTTCGGCGCCGCCGTTGCGCCATCGTCGCAAATATCCGAACGCCGGGTCGGCAATGCCCGCTACGTGGCGCGGCGGCTGCAGCGGGTTGCGGCTCATATGCCATGGCGGACGACCTGTCTGGTGCAGGCCATCGCCGGCGCCATCATGCTGCGGCGTCGCGGCATTGAGACCATCATCCGGTTCGGCGTCAACCGCGCCGACGGCGGGCTTTCCGCCCATGCCTGGCTCTTGGTAGGTGATACCATCGTCCTGGGGGGTGAAATCGCGCCGGAATTTTCGCCCTTGGCCGATCTGGGGGGAAAATCGTGAGGCTGGCCAAAAATGGATTGTTGGCATCTATAACAGTTCTGGTACGTGACTTCTCGGCGTTTGCGGGCCGCAAGGGTTTGCGCGCCGGGGCGCTGGTATTGTCGGGCGCGATGCTGGAAGGCATCGGACTGGCGCTGATCGCACCGGTCCTGGCGGTTCTGTTCGAGGGCAACCACAGCGGCCGGATTCAGCGTCTCAGCGCGATGCTGTTCGACTGGACCGGCCTCACCACTTTGCCCGCACGCCTGGCGCTGCTCCTCGGCATCTTCGTTGCGGTGATGATCGTGCGCGCGGTGGTTCTGATGGCGCGCGATACGATATTGGCGGAATTGCGCATCGGATTTGTCGAGCAGCAGCGCTGCCGTGTCGCCGAAGCCCTCGCCGCCGCGCCCTGGAGCAAGGTGGTGCGCCTGCGGCATGCCCGCGTCATCCATGTCATGAGCGGCGACATCCAGCAGATCGGCGTGGCGGCGTACTTTCTCACCCAAAGCCTGACCTCGGTCGTGATGCTGACCGCCCAGTGCGTCCTGGCGATCTGGCTGTCGTTGCCGCTGGCGCTGCTGTCGTTCGTGTTGCTGATCGCAAGCGGGCTGGCATTGTTTCCGGCGATGCGAAGCGCCAATCGTCTGGGAAAACTGATCACCAGTTCCAGCGAAGTCCTGTTGCACGGCACGGCGCAATTCCTCGGCGGACTGAAACTGGCGGTCAGTCAGAATCTTCAGAGCGGTTATCTCGCCGCGTTCCGCTCGACCATTGTCGAACAGAGCGGTCAACAACTCAGCTATTTGCGTCAGCAGACGGTATCGCGGCTGGCGATTGCGACCGTGTCCGCCGTGGTTGGCGCGTTGATCGTGCTCGCCGGCCTGACGATGTTCCATGTTGCGCCCGCGATGCTGGTCGCGTTGCTTCTGGTGGTGGCGCGGATGAGCGGCCCATCGGGACAAATCCAGCAAGGCGCCCAGATGCTCGCCAACGCCTTGCCGGCCTATGACGCGGTCCGTAGCCTGCGGCGCGATCTCGAGGACGGTACCGTTCCGGTCGTCACGGCCGGCGACATGCAGCCGATATTGGGCGAAGTGCGGTTCGAACACGTCGGGTTCGATCATCCCCAGGACGGAGCGGGCGACGCGCACGGCGTACACGATCTGACACTGACGATTGCGCCGGGCACGTGTCTCGGCATCAACGGTTCGTCGGGTGCCGGAAAGACGACATTCGCCGATCTTCTCGCCGGTCTCTATCCGCCGCAATCCGGCAGGGTCACCGTCGGCGGACAGCCGCTCGAAGGCGCCATGCTAAGCCGGTGGCGCAACAGCATCGGCTATGTCGCGCAGGACCCGTTCCTGTTCCACGACACCATCCGGCGCAATCTCGCTTGGGCCGATCCGACCGCTGACGAAGACCGCATGTGGCAGGCGCTCGATCTGGTCGAAGCCGGGTTTGTCCGCGACCTGCCCGCCGGGCTCGATACCGTGGTCGGCGAGCGCGGCACTCTGGTCTCGGGCGGCGAACGCCAGCGGATCGCCTTGGCGCGCGCCGTGCTCCGCCGCGCCCGGCTGTTGATCCTCGACGAAGCAACCAACGCCCTCGATCCACCAACCGAGGCAACCATCCTTGCTCGCCTGAGGGCGCTGCAGCCCAGGCCAACGCTGGTGATCATCGCCCACCGCCCCGACACCCTGAACGGCTGCGACCGCATCGTGACGATGACCGAGGGGCGGCTGGCGTAAGGCTGAACGCGCTCGCTCAGTTCAATTGCCCGCACCGTCTCGTTGGGAATTGCCGCCGCCCGGCTGGTGCTATATTGAGGCGCCTCCGGGCGGTTAGCTCAGCGGTAGAGCATCTCGTTTACACCGAGAGGGTCGGGAGTTCGAAACTCTCACCGCCCACCAGCAATTATTTGATTTTGCTAGATAAACTGCAACAAATCAGCGTAGCAGGGCCGCCAACGCCGCTTCCAGCCGCGCCAGATCGACCTCGCTCACATGCAGATGCGGAGCAAAGCGCACGGCATTGCCGCGCTGGCTGACATAGATGCGTTGCTTCGCCAATTCCGCCACCAGATTGCCGTGATAGTGCCCGGGAATTTGCGCCCCGAACATATGCGGGCTGCGCAGGTGCTGCGGCGGTAGAGAGAAGCCGTGCCGCTCAAGCGCATCGGCAATCCGTGCGTTGATTTGGGCGAGCGAAGCGGCAATCGCCGGCACGCGCCATGCCTTGAGCTGCTCCAGGGCCGCAATGGCGCCGGGCAAAACCGTCGGCACCACCGTCTCGCCGACATCGAAGCGGCGCGCCCCCGGCGCATAGTTCGGCGCATACTTCACCAGCCCGGCAAAGTTCTCGGCGTTCTCGCGCTTGAGCCAGGACTCCTCCAGCGGACGCGCACCGCGCCAAGCCGGAGCGACATACATCAGGCCGAAGCCGTACGGGCACAGCAGCCATTTGTAGCCGGCGGCATAAACGAAATCGGGCTGCACCGCTGCGATATCGAACGGCATCGCACCCAGCGACTGCGTCAGGTCCAGCACCAAGCTCGCGCCGACCGCGCGGCACGCCTTGCCGAGCGCGACGAGATCGACGAAGGCGCCGTTGGTCCAGTGACAGTGCCCCGCCGCCACGACCTTCACGCCGGGTTCGATCCGCGCCAGAAACGGCTTGGTCCAATCGCCATCGGCCGGCGTCGGCACCGTGACGATCTCAGCGCCCCGCTCGCGCGCGCTGCGCTCCCACGGCAGGTAGTTGCTCGGAAACTCCTCATCCATCACGACGATCTTATCGCCGCGGCTCAGCGTCGGCTCGATCGCGCGCGCCGCCGCACTGCAGCCGTAGCTCGCCGCCGGAACGATGGCGTAGCCGTCCGCATCGCCGCCCAGCACCTCGCTCGCCAAACGGCGCAAGCTATCCGCGTCTTCGAAGAAGCTCGCTGCCGTGCGTTCCCAGGGATGGCTTTTGCTCACCGCGCCCGCGAGCAGACGGTCGCGCGCGGCGTTCAGCAGCGGCGAATTGTAAGCGCAATTGAAATAGGCGACATCGTCCGGGATATCGAACAAGGCGCGCTGGGAAGGCAATTCCGTCTCGGTCATCATCGTCTCCACGATCGCAGTCAGCACGTAATGCCGATGTTTCCGGAAGTCCGATAAACTCCGCGTGAAAGACGGAATTTCCGCAAAAACACAACAGGACGGATGTGGAATCACACCCGTCCCGTCGCGATCGACAATTCAATTCTGTTAGTTCAGCGAATCCTTGAGCTGCTTGCCCGGACGGAAGCGCGGCTGGCGCGACGGCTTAATGGTGATTTCTTCGCCGGTCTGCGGATTGCGGCCCTTGCCGCCGGCGCGTGTCGCGACCACGAAGACGCCGAAGCCGGTGAGACGGACTTCGTCGCCGGCCTTGAGGGCGGCAGCGATCAGGTCGAACACGCCGTCGACCGCCTTGGCCGCGTCGTTCTTAACGAGACCGGTGTGGTCCGCGAGTTTCTGGATCAGATCGTTCTTGTTCACGGAATTGCTCCTTCAAGCGGCGTGCGCAAAGTCGTGCGCGTTTTGCGCGTCGTCGCCGCGCACTCTGGAATCGCCGCGGCAACGGCAGGGAATTTAGGGCCCGCGAGGCCAACCCGGCAAGGAAAACAGGCCTCAAACTCACGGAACTCTCACAAAAAAAGGCCGGATTCGGCCTTTTTTATCCGCTTCCCGGAGCGGCAAGAACCTTCCGGCCGAGCCCCGCCCGGCCGGAAAGTCTTTATGGATTAGTGGGTTACTACCGTATCCCCGTCCCCGCCGGAGGCCGCGGCGGAAGCGACGATCTCGGGCTCGACCCATTCGATCGGCTCGGGCTCGCGAGTGAGAGCCACTTTCAGAACCTCACTAACTTTGGACACCGGCACGATCTTGAGGTTGGTCTTGACGTTATCCGGAATGTCCTCGAGGTCCTTCTCGTTCTCCTGCGGGATCAGCACCGTCTTGATGCCGGCCCGCAAGGCCGCGAGCAGTTTCTCCTTCAAGCCGCCGATCGGCAGCACACGACCGCGCAAGGTGACCTCGCCGGTCATTGCCACGTCGCGGCGCACCGGAATGCCGGTCATCACCGAGATGATGGCAACGCTCATCGCAACGCCGGCCGACGGACCATCCTTCGGCGTTGCGCCTTCCGGCACATGCACGTGGATGTCGCGCTGATCGAACATCGGCGGTTTGATGCCGAAGACGGCCGCCTTGGAGCGGACATAGGACCGCGCCGCATCGATCGACTCCTTCATCACGTCGCCGAGCTTGCCGGTGGTCTGCATCCGGCCTTTGCCGGGCATCTCAACGGCTTCGATCTGCAGCGTGTCGCCGCCGACTTCGGTCCAGGCGAGGCCTGTCACGACGCCGACCTGATCCTCGCCTTCGACCTCGCCATAGCGGAACTGACGGATGCCCGCGTAGATGTTGAGGTTGTCCGGCGTGACTTCGATCTTGGTCGCCTTGTTCGAGACCAATTCCTTGACCGCCTTGCGCGCCAGGTTGGCGATCTCGCGTTCGAGATTACGAACGCCAGCTTCCCGCGTGTAATAGCGGATCAGATCGCGCAAGCCTTCGTCGGTGATCGACCATTCGCCATCCTTCAAGCCGTGGGCCTTGACGACCTTCGGGATCAGGTGGCGCTTGGCGATCTCGACCTTTTCGTCCTCGGTGTAGCCGGGGATGCGGATGATCTCCATGCGGTCCATCAACGGCTGCGGCATGCGCAGGGTGTTGGCCGTGGTGATGAACATCACATCCGAGAGGTCGAAATCGACTTCCAGATAGTGGTCGTTGAAGGCGTGGTTCTGCTCGGGGTCCAACACCTCCAGCAACGCCGACGACGGATCACCGCGCCAGTCCGCACCGAGCTTGTCGATCTCGTCGAGCAGGAACATCGGATTGGACGACTTCGCCTTCTTCATTGACTGGACGACCTTGCCGGGCATCGAGCCGATATAGGTGCGACGGTGGCCGCGGATTTCCGCTTCGTCCCGCACGCCGCCCAAGGACATGCGCACGAACTCGCGGCCCGTGGCGCGCGCGATCGACTTGCCGAGACTGGTCTTGCCGACGCCGGGCGGGCCGACGAGGCACAGGATCGGGCCTTTCATCTTGCCGGCGCGCTGCTGCACCGCGAGGTACTCAAGGATGCGCTCCTTGACCTTCTCGAGGCCGTAATGGTCCTCGTTGAGGATGTCCTCGGCGAGCTTGATGTCCTTCTTGATCTTGGTTTTCTTGCCCCACGGCAGGCAGAGCAGCCAATCGAGATAGTTGCGCACGACGGTCGCTTCGGCGCTCATCGGGCTCATCTGGCGAAGCTTGCGCATCTCGCCCTGGGCCTTCTCGCGCGCTTCCTTGCTGAGCTTGGTCTTGCGGATGCGGTCTTCGAGATCGTTGAGCTCGTCGCGGCCTTCTTCACCCTCGCCGAGTTCCTTCTGAATGGCCTTCAACTGCTCATTCAAATAGTACTCGCGCTGGGTCTTCTCCATCTGGCGCTTGACGCGGCTTTTGATCTTGCGCTCGACCTGCAGAACGCCGATCTCGCCTTCAATCAGGCTGAGCACCTTCTCCAGGCGGGCGGCGGTATCCAGCGTCTCCAGCAAAGCCTGACGGTCGCCGATCTTGACCGACAGATGCGAGGCGACGGTATCGGCCAGCTTGGCCGCATCTTCGATCTGCGCCACCGACGCCAGCGTTTCGGCCGGCACCTTGCGGTTCAGCTTGATGTACTGCTCGAAATTGGTCTTGACCGTGCGCACCAGCGCTTCGGTCTCGCGGCCCTCGCCGACCGTTTCAAAAACGGGATCGATGATGGCCTGGAAGAAATCCGTGCGGGGCGTGAAGCCATGCACGCGGGCGCGGCTCTTGCCTTCGACCAGCACGCGGACGGTCTGGTCGGGCAGCTTCAAGAGCTGCAGCACGGTCGCCATGGTGCCGATCTTGTGCAACCCGTCCGGCGTCGGATCGTCATCGGCGGCGTTCTTCTGGGTGAGCAGCAGGATCTGCTTTTCCTCGCTCATCACCTCTTCGAGCGCACGCACCGACTTCTCGCGCCCGACGAACAGCGGCACGATCATGTGCGGGAATACGACAATGTCGCGCAGCGGCAGCACAGGAACGGTTTGGCCGCCCGGATCAGTCTTCGCGACGAGTGGGTCTGACATCATGTTCTCCTCGCCGGGGTGACCGGCGGTTGCAGGCATGGCCGCCCCATATGGGCGCGGAGGACCTGTTCTGTCGCCCGGAATGGGCCGACTCCTGAGTGTAAAGTGGGCTTCCGAATTAATGGTTTCAAGGCACCGTCATACGGGAAAGCTATTATCCTCTTTCACGCGCCCTGCCGGACACAATAGCCGGTGTTAACCCATTAAAATATTACGGGATTTCCCTGGGGACAGAAACCGCCGACAGCGTTGCGGCCGGGGACGAAAATACCCCAAATCCGAAGGGTTATTGGATCTCGGGCCGGGCGTAGGGCGGATCGAACCAGAGGCGCAGGCTCTCGGCATCGAAATATCCATGCACGGTCACCGGCGTCCCCGGCTCCAGCACCTTCGGTTCGGCAAAGCGATAGACCTCCACGGCCCATACCGACCGCGGCTCCGTCCCCGGGGCGTTTTCGATCGTCTCGCCCTCATCCAGCTTCAGGCGCATCCACTGGGCGACGCCCGACACCTTTCCGCCGAGCGCGTTCAACGTGGTGCTCGCCCGCGCCATCCCGTAAGGCCCGCCGCCGAAGTCGATGGCGAAAAGGTCCGCAGGCATGCTGCGCAACGTCAAGGCCATGCGGTCCTCGACGCGATGGGGAACGCGGAACACGGCGTTGAACGGCATCAAGTCGAAGCCGCAGACCTGCCCCATCAGATTGTCGTCCAGTGTGCGGTCTTCGACCAGGGCTACCCGGACGTCGCCTGCGGCCGGGATGATCGCAGCGCCCGGCTTCAACAGCCGCGGAACGACATCCTCCATCACCGGCAGTGCGCCCTCGCCGACCAGATTGTTGAACACGATCTCGGACACCAGCACATCGGCAGGCCCGCCGATCTCTTCAAGCGTCACTTCGGAGGAGTGTTTGCGCAGCACCCGGATGCGATCGGAAAATCCGTTATCGGCGATGATCTGTTCGGCCAGTGCGGCCACTTGCGGATTGGCTTCGCAGGTGACGACGGAGGCGGCGCCCGCGCGCGCGGCCATCATCGCGAGCAAACCTGTCCCGGTGCCAACCTCGAAGACTTTCGCCCCAGGTTTCACCGCCCGGCGCAGTGCTGCGTCATAAGCCTGGTTGCGCCAGGCATCGCGGACAATCTTGAAATGCCATTGCGGAACCACCCGGGGCCGCAGGATCTGCACCACAGCAGCGATTTCGGCGTCGTCCGGCTCCAAGGCGTGCGCGCGTTCCGCCAAGGCCAGGGCTTCGTCGTGCTGCTTCAGGTCAGACAGCGACACCGCGATCTTCACCATCGCGCGAGGATTTCCGTCAGCCGCTTTGGCCAGCGCCCGTAGCGTATTCAGATTGAGTTTCAAGCGAACACTCCCCCGTGCCCCCTCGTCGATTTTTCGCAAATTGGGACAAAAATTGGAAGATGCCGCAAAATGAAAAGGCAGCCCTCGCGGACTGCCTTTCGGGAACCTAATTCTGGTTGTGTCTCGGTTACGATGCGCTCTGCTGCTGCACGGCCGGCGCCTTGTCGGAGTAGGTGTAGAGCGGCTGGGCCCTGCCCTCGACGACGTCGGCGGTGATCACCACTTCCTGCACGCCCTGCATGGTCGGCAGTTCGTACATGGTGTTGAGCAGGATCGCTTCCATGATCGAGCGCAGGCCGCGAGCACCGGTCCGGCGCTGGATGGCCTTGCGCGAAATCGCGCTGAGCGCCTCTTCCTGGAAGCGGAGCTTGACGCCTTCCATCTCCATCAGGCGCTGATACTGCTTGGCCAGCGCGTTCTTCGGGCGGGTCAGGATTTCGATCAGCGCCGGCTCGGTGAGATCGCCCAAGGTGGCGATGATCGGCAGACGGCCGATGAATTCCGGGATCAGGCCGAACTTGAGCAGGTCTTCCGGCTCGACTTCGCGCAGCACCTCGCCGGTGGAACGCTCGTCGGGAGCGCGCACCACGGCGCCGAAGCCCATCGAGGACCCGGTCGTACGCTGCGAAATGATCTTGTCGAGGCCGGCAAAGGCGCCGCCGCAGATGAACAGGATGTTCGAGGTGTCGACCTGCAGGAATTCCTGCTGCGGATGCTTGCGGCCGCCCTGCGGAGGCACGGAGGCGATGGTGCCTTCCATGATCTTCAACAGCGCCTGCTGCACGCCTTCGCCCGACACGTCGCGGGTGATCGACGGATTGTCCGACTTGCGGCTGATCTTGTCGATTTCGTCGATATAGACGATGCCGCGCTGCGCCCGCTCGACATTGTAGTCGGCGTTCTGGAGCAGCTTGAGGATGATGTTCTCGACGTCCTCGCCGACATAACCGGCTTCGGTCAATGTCGTCGCGTCGGCCATCGTGAACGGCACATCGAGGATGCGGGCCAGGGTCTGGGCGAGCAAGGTCTTGCCGCAGCCGGTCGGGCCGAGCAGGAGGATGTTCGACTTGGCCAATTCGACTTCCGAGCCCTTGGCCCCGGAATTGATGCGCTTGTAGTGGTTATGGACCGCCACCGACAGCACCTTCTTGGCGTGCGCCTGGCCGACCACATAGTCGTCGAGCACCTTGAAGATCTCGGCCGGCGTGGGCACGCCCTCGCGGCTCTTCATGAAGGAGGTCTTGTTCTCCTCCCGGATGATCTCCATGCAGAGTTCAACGCACTCGTCGCAAATGAAAACGGTTGGCCCCGCAATCAGCTTACGGACCTCATGCTGGCTCTTGCCGCAGAAGGAACAGTAGAGCGTGTTCTTGGACTCGCCGCCGGAGGATTTACTCATTCCATCGTTCCGGGCCTTTCGACCCGCCCTTTATGACCAGCAAGGCAGATGCCTTCCCATGCACTGCCCTGCACAACCCGCGCCAACCCAAATCGGCACCGCGACGGCATATTCGACCACGTTATCGCCAGGCGGATCAAGATTTGTTTAAGCCGCTATCATCCTGACTATTTAGGCGAAATTGCGAAGTTAGGAATTCTCCGTAGCTTCCGGGCGCCGGTGCAGGACTTGGTCGACCAGGCCAAAGGATTTGGCCTCTTCCGCAGTCATATAGGTATCTCGATCCAGAGCCTTTTCAATGGCTTCGACCGATTGCCCGGTGTGACCAGCGTAGATTTCGTTGAGCCGGCGCTTCAGTTTAACGATTTCCTGAGCATGCCGGGCAATATCCGCCGCCTGGCCGTAATAGGCCGCCGAAGGCTGGTGAACGAGGAGACGGGAGTTGGGCAGACAGAAACGCTGACCCTTATCACCGGCACAAAGCAAGAGCGACGCTGCGGAAGCCGCCTGTCCCACGCAGAGAGTCTGAATGGCGGGGCGGATGTACTGCATTGTGTCATAAATGGCCAATCCCGCCGTGACCACGCCGCCCGGGGAATTGATGTACATCGCAATCTCTTTTTTGGGGTTTTCAGCCTCCAAAAAGAGCAACTGTGCCGTAATGAGGCTGGCGCCGTAATCTTCCACCGGACCGGTGATGAAGATGATCCGCTCCTTCAACAAGCGGGAGTAGATGTCATAGGCGCGTTCGCCCCGGGAGGTCTGTTCGACGACCATCGGGACAAGCGTGTTCATGTAAACGTCGTGCGGGTCTCTCATGGCGGCTCCTGATTCGGAGAAGGAGTTGAGTAGCCTAAAGGTGAAGTGTCAACAGGGCGTTTCTTGTGTCTACGTGTCGTCCTGAAGCCCTTGAAAGATAAGCGCTTCGGGTGAGTTCTTGAAGACCTGTCCAGGTCTCTCCGCCGGATCTTTTGATGACCAGGCGATTGGGAAAAATTCCGGCATTGTGATCAACCAGTGCTTAACGCGTACGCGCCAGAGTGGTGCGGCAAGCTCATGGACATTCGGGATGCAGATCGCGTCCACCTCTGCATCGGTCACCACCACAGCGCAAAAAGCAGCGTTGTCCAGCACGGCGGCGTCGAGCGCGGCGGCCAATCAGGCGTCCAGCGCGACCGGCGACCGGACCACGCTGTCCGATGCCGCCAAGCAGAAGCTGGAAGCCCAGAGGCAAGCCCTGGAGCAACTGAAACAGCTCCCCAAAACGCTGAATGATAATGCCAAGGCGAACGCGCAGGAACGCGTCTCCCGCCTCAAGAAGATGATCCAGCAGTTGCGGATGATGTGCGCCGGCAATCCGAAGCAGATGGCCAAGATGGTGGCGCAATTGGCCAAGGAACTGCAGGCGGCAGCGAAGGAATATGTCCGGGCCGGCGGATCGCAGGCGGATGCCGGCGCTTCGGGGTCAGATACCACGGCCCCAGCCGCGGCCGAAAGTTCGAACTCTGCCGAGACCGGCGCCCCAGCGAAAGCCGGCGATCAGACCGAAGGCGAAGCGGATGCCGCCGGCGCGACGGCCGCAGCGGCCTCGGCCGAGAGTGAAGCCAAGGCCGATGAAAACGGGAAAGCCGGCGAAAAGGACACCAGCGACGGGGACAAGTCGTCTGCCTCTGATCCACAGCAACAGGCCAAGGGAGAAATAACGAAGCGGTATGAAGCGTCCGCGCAAACGAGCGGCGATGCCAAAGCCCGCGACGAGTTCTTCCAGGATGTGCGCGAGGTGGAAAAGAAGTTGAAGCAGATGCTGGACGAGATCAAAGCCGCCGCGAAGCGCCAGCACAAAACGGACGACAAAGACGTCACCGACACCGAAAAGTCATTGGCCGATATCGACCGGACCCTTTCCAGCCCGGAAGGTGCCGCGGCGGCGGGGATCACCGCATCGGGCAGCAACCTGAACGTCACCGCCTGATGCGCCGACTTCAGCCTCCATTTACCCAACCGCTCTAGTCTCGGCGGCAGTGGCTGCCAGCCGGGCGGCGCAACGGTTTTGCGGGGAATTTCATGCGGTCTGCCTCATCGATCTCGATGCCGTGGTTGAACAAGCTCCGCGAGGACGCGGCGCTGCTGGCGATGCGGCTGGACCAGGAGGTCGACGCCTCGTTCTTCGCCCCGCTCGAAGCGCTGTACGCCCAAGGCGATGCCCTCACCCGCCGCTATTGCGGCAAGGCGCTGGCGGACTGCCGGGTGTTGGAAATCGGCTACGGCACACGGCCGATGCGGATGCTGTGGCTCCATCATCACGGCGTCGACGTCACCGGCATCGATCTCGATTATCCGTTGCTGCGGTTCTCGCCGGCGCGACTGGTCCGTATGGCCCGTACCAACGGGATCGAACGGGCGCTGAAATCGGCGGTGCGGTATCTCGTGCTCGACCGGCGCCAGTACGCTGCGATGCACGACACACTGGTCGCGGGCGGCAAGCTCAAGCCCAACGCTCCGTTCTGGGGTGACTTCCCCACGCGCCTTGCGATCCGCAATGCGGCCGATCCGGCGTTCTGGGCCGCAGCGGGCCATTTCGACTTTATCTATTCGGTCGACGTGTTCGAACACATCCCGCAGCCGCAGGTGGACGCCATCGTCAAGGCAATGGCCGGAGCGCTGGCGCCGAACGGGGTGGCGATGATCCGGCCCGACCTCTTCACCGGCATCAGCGGCAGCCATCTTCCCGAATGGTACAAGGAACGGCTGGGCGAGCGCTTCGTCCGCAAAGCGCCGCCGTGGGACCATCTGCGCCAGAACCGTTTCCCGGCGAATTCCTATCTCAATCAGATGCGGCTGGCCGATTACGAAGAGATCTTCGGCAAATATCTTTGCATCGCCGAGAAGGCACCGATCGACTACGGCCTGGGCCGCGAGTACCTGACGCCGGAAGTCCGCGCCGAACTGAAGGACTACAGTGAGGAAGAACTCCTCACCAACAACATCGATTACGTCCTCACTCCGAAACGCTGAAGCTCATCGCGTTGAAATCGAACGCCCAGCGCTTGCCCTGCTGCAGCAGGTCCTGGCCGATATCGCCGTGGTGGCCGTCGATCGCCTTCGAGCGCACCGTCACCGCCTTGAGATCGAAATTGCGCGTGCCGACCGAAAGCGTCAGCGCCGGGATTTTCATCGCGTCGGCATCCTCGAGAACGCCGCCCGCCCCGCCGAGATTGGATTTGGCTTTGACCGCGCCCGTCATCAGCGCCGGGAATTCGCGTCCCGCCGAGCTGTTGAGATCGGTGGTATTGGCGCCGGTATCGACGAACAGGCGCAGATTGGCATCCCCGGCCCTCGCCAAGATGATCGGCTGCACGCCGTCCAGCAGCAGGTTCGACGGCTCCGGCGCTGCGCCCGGCTTGGCGCCGTAATAAAGCCGTTCGCGATCCTCGCGCGCCAGTTCGAGACGGCCCAACGCTTCGAACACCGGCAAACCGATGATGACGTCGATCGTGTACTTGCCTTCGGCGAAGCTGAGCGCGCTATCGGGCAGGACGATGAACACGACATCGGTCAGCACCGCATCGCCGAACTGAAGCTTCGCGGCAATGCCGAGGCGGGCGGGAAGATCGTCCCGGGTGGTCGATTTCACCGTCGCGGTTCCCGCCACCAAACGAACGCCAAGCTTTTTGGCGGCGCTTTCGGTCAGCGTCGAAAATCCTGCGCCGGTATCGACGATTGCATCGACGGTCGCGCCGCCTGCGGAAACCGGAACGCGCGCCAAGCCCGCCATATCCCGCGTCACCGCAAGGCGTCCGGCGGCACGGCGTTTCACGGCCATCGGCTTTTCGTGCGTCAGCAGTTTGGCGAAGCCGTAGGTCTGCATCTGATCGTGATCGAGCGGCTGTTTCAGGGCTTCGACAGACGCGTACATGCGGCAAACTTCGGCGAACCGGCTTTGGCGCAAGAAGACAGCCGCCGCCCCGAGATCGGCCGCCACCGCGATGGCGGGATTGGCAGCATGCTTGCCGAGCGGCTGCAGCAGCGCCAGTGCCGCCGAATCTTTATGGCGCAGCGCCAGTGCCGTTCCTCGTGCCAGCGCGCGCTCGTCAGCAGAGGCTGCGCTGACGGCCAGCGCGTCCAGCGCAGTCACGTCGTTGCCCCTGATGGCGGCTTCGACCGGCGTTTCCGCCGACGCAGAACACGCCAATACCAGCCCGGCAACCGCGGCTGCCAGAAAACGCCCCTTGAGTATCATCGTCAGTCCTTTTTCACCGTGAAGCTGCCCGGCTTTTCCGCGGGAACCAGTTTCCAGCCTGCCGCCAGTTCCAGTTTCCAGCCGGCTCCTGCGAGCGTCTTGGCGTCAGAGGGCGCGGACACGGTGATCCGCTGCCAATCCGGCGACATCAGTGCACCTTCCTTGACCGAGAGCGAACCCCAGTCGTCGCTGACCGTGATAGTGGGATAGACGGTCCCCGCTTCGTCGAGCGGCACCAGTTCGCGCGGATCGAAGCTGACGTTGAAGTGCTGGCCCAGATTGGGAAGAACCAGGACCGGCCCGTCGATCAGCTTGGCGCGATAGGCCTTGCGCACCGCTTCGTTTTCCGCCGCCCGTTCGGTCTCGGCGAGACGCAGTTCGGCCTCGCCATAGCGCTTGGCGCGCGCCAACGCATTCACCGGCGCAGCTTTCGGCAGTGCCGCAGCCAGCAGTGAAGGAAGATCGGATTGCGCAGTCAGCTTGGCCCGCCAGCCCGGCGCATACGCATCAAGAAGCAAGCCATAGGCGGGGCCTGAAACATATGGAAACGACCGCACCCAGGTCTTTTCTTTACTCGAGAGCAGTTTGCCCGCCGCGATCCACTGTGCCGACGCCGTGTCGGCTGATGCAACGCGAATGCCGGTGTATTCGGCCACGCCTTCGTTGAGCAGAAGACCGCGTTCGTGCGCGGAAGCTCCGGCGAACAGAACATCGCGACGGTCGTGAAACGCCAGCGCATCGCGGATGGCCTCGGTGCGCGCCTTGCCCGAGGAGGTGAGCGCCACCGCCAGTGCCCGCCATTCGAGCTGCAGCCACAGCCTGCCCTCCAGCGTATCGAGCTGCGGATTGGCGGCCTCGGTCGGCGCCAGATGCAACGCCGGCTGCAGGCGGTGGAACTGTTCGTGCGCCAGAAGACGCGCCCGTTCCTGCCGATTGCCCCAGACCGGCCATTCCAGCATGGTCCAGCGCTTGCCGTGCCAGTCGAGCGCCGTGTTGGCGGGCAGCATGTCCTTCGGCATCGTGCCGACAAAGACCCCGCCCTCGGCTTTCAACGTGTCGTCCGGTACGCTGGCGATCAACTTCCTCGTATCGGGATCGACGATCATCATCGGGCCGAACAGCGTCATGCCCCATAGCGCTCCGCCGTCCTTGTCGGAGACCGCTTTGGCTTCGGTGAAAACCGTCCTGGCGGTTTCGGCATTCAGCACCGGCTCGGCGTTCACGGCCTGCGTCATCAGCAAAGCCGTACAAAACCCCATCGCCGCAAGTCCCCAGCGGCGCCAGCCCGTGTCATTCATGATCGTCGTCCTTTTCGGGCTCACCCGGAACCCACTCGATGATATCGCCCGGCTGGCAGTTGAGCGTGCGGCACAAGGCATCCAGCGTGGAAAAGCGGATCGCACGCGCCTTGTTGTTCTTGAGGATCGAGAGGTTGGCCAGGGTGATGCCGATCCGTTCGGCCAGTTCGGTCAGACTGATCTTCCGTTCGAACATCACCCGGTCGAGGTTGAGTTTGATCGCCATCGTCAAACCGTCAGATCGTTCTCGTTCTTTAGCACCAATCCCTGGCGGAACACTTCCGACAACGCCAGCACCAGCAGCCCCGTCAGGAATAGCGAGTTGAAGACGCCGCCGCCCTCGCTGTCGAAGTCGAATGTGTTACCCGGCACCGGCGAGCCCGCCAAGGTGGCCGAGGCGTGATGGGTCAGGTAATCGGTTAGGGCGAAATAGAACCAGCCCTCGGCGGCCGCCGACACGAACGAGAACACCACCAGGGCCAAGCCGATGACCTGCACCAGCCGCAGGGTATTGCGGGTAAAACTATCGCCGCGCACGACATTGCGGAACAGGCGGCGCAGAAGATCGAACAGCACCGCATAGAAAACCGTGAACATCAGCGCCAGCAGCAAGCCGTGATGCTTGATCACCTCGAACAGTCCGTTGGCATCGTTGACCTGCACATGCACGTTGCCGCGCATCCAGTCGGCCGCCGCGGTCTTGTTCGACAGTGTCACGGTTCCGCCCTGGCCCAGAATGTCGAAATTGAAATGCGCATTGCCGCCCAGGCTGGACAGCTTCGGATCGATCACCATGACAAGCGCCACAGCCGCCGCACCGATGGCGCAGCCGACCATGCAAACCACGAAAAGCCATTTCAGCAGCCGGGCGATCCAGCGTGTGTCTTTCATCATCCCCTCCTAGAAAATCTGTTTGGCGCGCGCCAAAAGCTCGCCCGCGGCGTCGAGCGCCACATCGAGCACGACAGTGCCGGCGTGCTTTGCCGCGTCGCGCACCGCCTCTTTGATCCCGCCGCAGGCAGGTTGTGATGCCGACGCCTGGAGCGCCGTCGCTACCTGGGCGCCAGCCGGATTGGCATCGGCGCCGAACACCAAAAGGACGGCCACTCCTGCGCCCAACGCGGCCTGACGGGTATTCATGGGACCCTCCTTATCGAGAGACAATGCGAACATATCGATTATCAATATGTATTTCTCGAAAAACGGCAATAGGTATATATTCGTAATGTAACATAGCGGGTCGCCTCTGCACGCCCCCGAAAGGCGCGCGGCCATCACATCGACGTGAAGCGGGAGGACATTCGGCGATGCTACAAGGCGCGGGCGTTGTTCGAGGGACAAACATGGGCAAGTGCGTAACGGCGTTGGCCGCTGCCGTTCTGATTTCCGTCACCGCGTACGCCGATCCGGCGGAAAAGGTCGACGCCAACGGCATTCTGCAGGTGCCGGCCTTCCAGCAGCCCCTGCCCGAGCGGATGAGTCCGGAAGCCAAAGCGGCCTTGCTCGAAACCCTGCGTCCCAAGCCGCCGGCAGCCGCCCAACCCGCAGCCCCTCAACCCGATGGCCCGCCCGACATGACCAAGGCGCGCGAGAAAATCCGCGCCAGATACGTACCGATCGTCAAAAAGCTGCAGGAGCAGTTCGGCGTCGATCTCAAGGAAGAAATGGTCGGCGGCATTCATGCCGTGGTGGTGACTCCCCGGGACGGAATCGCACCGCGCAATCGCCATCGCGTGCTGATCGGCCTGCACGGCGGCGCCTTCATTGCGGGCGACGCGATCAATTTCGGCATGATGGACGTCATTCCGGTCGCCGCGAAACTGAAGATCAAAGTGGTGTCGCTCGATTACCGGATGGGGCCGGAGCACCAGTTCCCCGCCGCGAGCGAAGACGTCACCGCCGCGTACAAGGCGCTGCTCAAAACCTATCCGGCGCAAGGCATCGGCATCTACGGCTGTTCCGCCGGCGGGCTGCTCACGGCGCAAGCGACGGCGTGGTTCCAGAAAGAGAAACTGCCCCGCCCCGGCGCGATCGGCATTCTGTGCGCCGGCGCCGATGCCAAATGGGCCGGAGATTCGCTATTCTTCGTCCCCGGATTGCTGGGCAACACGCCGCCCGATCCGCGCAAGCCGCTGCATTACGACGAGGCGCCCTACTACGGCAGCGCCGATCTCAACTCGCCGCTGATGTCGCCCATCGTATCGCCGGAAGTCCTTAAGCAATTCCCGCCGACGCTGCTCATCACCGGCACGCGGTCGGACGAGATGAGCACTGCCGCCAATACCCAGCGCGAACTGGTCAAAGCGGGCGTCGAAGCCGACCTGCATGTCTGGGATGGCATGTGGCACGCCTTCATCGGCCGCTCGGAAATTCCCGAAGGACGGGAAGCCCAGGACGTGATCGTCAAATTCTTTGACAAACACCTGAAGCAATAGCGTTCCTCGACCACGGCCTGCTTGCGGCTCAGGCGCCGCACTGCTACCTCGCGCCTGAACACCCAGGAGCAGCGACCATGCAGTCACGTCCGTTCGGCAGATTGCCCGCCAGCGTCAGCGAAATCGGTTTCGGCGCCTGGCAGATCGGCTCCGCCTGGGGCGAAGTCAGCGAAGCGGACGGACGCGCCGCCCTCAACGCCGCGCTCGATGCCGGTGTGACGTTCGTCGACACCGCCGACGTTTACGGCGATGGCCGCTCCGAGACGATCATCCGCGAGGTGCTAAAGGAGCGCAAAGGTACCCGCCCGTTCGTGGCAACCAAAGCCGGACGCCGGCTCAATCCGCACACGACCGAGGGCTATAACCGCAAGAACCTCGAAGCCTTTATTGATCGCAGCCTGGCCAATCTCGGCGTCGAGGCGCTCGATCTGGTGCAGCTGCATTGCCCGCCGACCGAAGCCTTCTACCGGCCCGAACTGTTCGCGGCGATGGACGATCTGCAACAGGCCGGCAAGATCAAAGCCTATGGCGTCAGCGTCGAGAAAGTCGAAGAAGCATTGAAGGCGATCGAATATCCGGGCGTCGTGTCGGTGCAGATCATCTACAACATGTTCCGCCAGCGCCCGGCCTCTCTGTTCTTCAAGGAAGCCGCCCGCAAGAACATCGCAGTGATCGCGCGCGTGCCGCTGGCCAGCGGCCTTCTCACCGGCAAGATCACGGCGGCGTCGCGCTTCGCGGCCGACGATCATCGCGCCTTCAACCGCCATGGCGAAGCGTTCGATGTCGGCGAGACCTTTGCCGGCGTGCCGTTCGAAGTGGGGCTCCATGCGGTCGAAGAGTTGCGCAAGCTGGTGCCGCAAGGCGCGTCGATGGCGCAGTTCGCGCTGCGTTGGATCCTGATGGATCCGGCCGTCACAGTGGTGATCCCCGGCGCCCGCAATGCCGAACAGGCGAAGTCCAATGCCGCTGCTGCTGCCCTGCCCGCGCTGTCGAACGATACCATGGCTGCGGCCCGCTCCGTCTACGAACGCCTCATTGCGCCGCACGTGCATCAGCGCTGGTAGGAAGCGCCGATCCGCCCTGATCGAGCCACGCGTCCACGCGGGCGCCGTCGATGCGCGCGCGCCAGAAGCTGCGGAACTCGGCAGTGCCGGTCGGTGTGTTCTTGTAGGTCTGGTAGAACTCGCGCGCGGCGGCGATGAAGGCGTCATCGCCCATGATGCGGCGGAAGTCGTCGAGCATCAGCGAGCCTTTGTAGTAGCGCACATAGAAGTCGCCGCCCTGCTGCGGAACCGTGGCCAGCGACGGCGCAGTGGCGGGCAACCCGGCGACGCACTTGCGATAGTTGGCGAGAACGCTTTCGAACCGCCCCTTGGAACCGATCTCGCGCACCGCCAGCGCCGAGGAATATTCGGCAAAGGCTTCATTGACCCAGTCGCCCTGCCCCGAACCGAAATGCCACCAGAAATGCGCGACCTCGTGGGCGATGTCCTGCAGCAAGGTGTAGTTCGGGTCCCCCGCCATCGCTTCCAGCACCCGCCCCTCGGATGTGATGATGACGCCGGCGCGGGCAATACCCGCACGCCCCTGCCCCTTCTTCATCGGCGAATAGACATGGCGGATCGTGCCGCCGGGGACTTTCGCTTCACCGAATGCGCCGCTGAAAAACGCGGTCATGGCCGAGAGATCGGTGCTCTCGCCTGCGATCACCTTCTCGGGCATCTGGGTGTGATAGATTTCGATGTTCACGCCGGAGCTGTTTGTCTTGACGATTTTGAAGTTGGGCGCCGCGGCGAAGGCGAGATCGAAATTGTCCTGCACCGACCAATGCGTCACCGCCCGTCCCTTCGACGGCACGTCGCGCTTGGTGCCGCCGCTCACCGCCGTCCATCCTTTTGGCAGCGAGATTTCCATTTCAGTCTGGAAATGACGGCCGAACGGCGCGAATTGCGGATACCAGGCGGAATAGCTCGCGAGCTGGACCATCCGGCTGTTCACCTGATCGTCCATCGCCAGCGTTTTCCGGTCCGGTGAAGCGCCCCATTCCGGCAGCGTCTCCAGCTCGCCGTCGTAGGCGATATCCATCTTCACGACCGCGGCGGCGCGCGCCGGCAGATCGACGACGACATTGCGCGCCGCCGGATTGAACGGCGTGGCATCGACTGCTTGATACGAAAACTTCGCCGGCACGCCGTCTACCTTCAGCGTATGGACCACAAAGCTGCGATGCAGAGCGAACGTGATTTGCCGCGCACTGGGATCGATCTGCATTGCGACCGTGCTGCGCACGGCGACACTGCCGGCATCCGGTTCGATCAGCGCCTTGAGATCGTAGCGCACGGGTTCTGCCGTTGCGGCCGCGATTGCCGACATCGCGAAGAGCGCCAGCGCGGCGGCAAAGAAAGCAAATCGGATCATGGTCCCCTCAAGCGAAGTTCCCCCGGTTAGGCAAACGAAAAGAGCGCCCCCGGAGGACGAGGCGCTCTTTGCCGGACAGGCCGATCAGCGGGCCGCAGCGAACTGCGTGAGCTGAGGCGCGTCCACTTCCTTGACGGCGTAATGCACCGCACGGGCGCGGCAGGTCGCGAACACCTTGGCGCGGGCCGGTGTCATGTCGGCACTCTCGCCGCAGACGGCGCGCGCGGCGGCGTCGATGCGATCGAACAGCATCGTGGCGCCCTGGGCCGTGTTGAGATCGACGTCGGCCGTCGAAACCTTCATCGCCCGGACTTCCTGATAGCCCGTCTGCGACGGCGCCGAGCCAGTGATTGTGATGGATTGCGCCATGGCCGGCACGAACATCAAAGCGGTCATCACCACGGCGGCAGAAGCAGACAACATGCGATACATGAGCGTTTCCCTTCCTGATTGATTACGCATTCAGAGATGGGATGCCGCAACGGCGTTTAAAGGATGCAAATACGATCGCAAGGGTCACATGCATGTGATGAATGAAGCTGCGAATATTGGAGTTTCACACTACCGCGGTTTTCTGCGGCCATTCGCGGCGAAATCGCGGCGCACGAAAATGCGGATAAATCGCGATCTGATGTGACGAGACGATCATCACGCAAACGTCATCGCGAACAATCACATCGGCAAGCAATAAGGGCGCTTGGTACCACTGATGTAAGCGCCCTTGCTTTGCATTCAACGGGTCGCCGCGATCTTGGCGAGATCAGGCACACCGGCGGCTTCAGCAGCTTGAGCCGTGGCGCGCGCACGGCACGCGTCGAACTCCTTGGTGCGCTCGCTGTTCTTGATCAAGCTGGAGCGCTCGCCGCAGACGAGACGCGCCGCTGCGTTGATGCGGTTCAGCAGCGCCTCTGCTCCGTGCGGCGTGGCGGGATCGAGATCGTAGGCCACTTCGACGGTTTTGAGCTGGTAGCCGCCGTTGTGCATCGGCGCCATGCCGGAGACGAGAACGGAATGTCCCTCGGCCAGTGCGGGGACGAACAAAGCGGCGGCAACGACGGCACCGGTCAAAAAGCTTTTCATGGTGAGGTCCCTTCTGTGATGTCCACCCCCACCACATAGGACAACGCGAAGTACTTTACAATATGAAGTACTTCATGAATGATGGGCGGCGCAAGCACAGAATGCCGCACATTTCGGCAATATTATTGCCGAGCGGCACCCCCATACAGCGTGGCTTGGCTAGGAAAAATGCTGTGTTTGGCGAGGGTTACTTTTTCTGGGCCACCGCCCCTGCCGCCGGATGACGATAAAGCTCTTCCTTGAAGAACGCGGCCGCTTCCGGACCCATCTGCTGCTGGGCGAGTTCGAGGAATGCCGCCGTATTGGCGCCGCTCGTGCCGACATAGCGTCCATAGAAATCCCGCAGGAACGCGTCGAGCGCCTGGTCGCCGAACTTTTCGCGCGCCGCGAAGAACATCAGCGACGCCTTTTCATAGAGGTTCAGGTACCTGTCGGCCGACTCGTGCGCCGTCTCGGCAATGACATCGTTGCTTTTGCTGTTCTTGGCGTCCTCGCGGTATTGCGCCAGAACCGGCTTGACCGCCGCCTCGCCGTACCGTTCCTGCGTCAGTCGCAGCGCAGAATATTCAGCAAGACCTTCGTTGATCCAATCGTCGAACGTCCCCGCCGTGGCGATCGTCCACCAATGATGGGCCAATTCGTGCGACACGTTATGGAAGACCTGGGCTTCGCCGCTCTCCTTCTTGAAGTCGTTCGAAGCGTAGACTTCGGAGATCACCATCAACGGCAGACGCGAATACCACATGCCCGGTCGCGGCGTGAAAACGATCTCCAGCCCTGTCTTGGCTTGTGGAGTGCCGTAGAGCGCGCTGAGCCGCTTCTGAGCCTCCGCCTCGCCGTCGCGCAGTTTCGCGGCAGCATCCTCGGGCAGATCGCGATAGGCGATTTCGACGGGCGGCGATCCGGCCTTGCTCCGCTTGATTCCGGGCAGCGCGAGCAACGCCATGTCGGAAACGGGCTGGACCGATGTCCAAACCGTGGTGGTCCGCCCCTGCGCCGTCGATTGCGCCACCAGCTTGCCGTTGGCAAACGTCGACAAATTCTGCGGCAGTGCCGCCGTTAGTTTGAACGTGTATTTCTCGGTGAGAGAAAAGATCGGAAACCAGGAACTGTAAATTGCGAGTTCGGTCTGTTCAGGCGCGATGTTGTTGATCGGCATTTCGATCGTGCCGATCGGCTTGACCATGCTGCCGCCGTAGCGCACCTCCAGAACCTTCGCGCCCCTGGCTTCGGTAACGATCGTCACCGCCTCCGGCGTGAACGGAGTCGTCTTGGCCGCAGGATCGACGTGGAACGCGACCGGCTTGCCGTCGGCAATGACCGACTGGATCACGAAATCCTTGTGCAGGAAGAAGCGCTCCGAAACCGGATCGCGGATGATCACGGTCGCATCAAGCCGGCGCGCGTCCGGCCGGATGCCGACCTGAACATCGTAGTGCATGGCGGCGGCGGGGACGCAAAACAGCGCCGCGACGGCGATGGAAAAACCGATACGCTTCATGAAAGTACTCTCGTTTCAAACGGGTTCGCGCCGCCGCAGCAGCACATCGGATAATTGCACGCGCTATATGGGTGTGCGGGTGCCGTCACGGAATACACCCGAACCGGGAAGCATCCCTTCCCGGCCCGCATACCCTGAAACTAGTGCGGCGCCTTGGTCGCATCACGAGCAACGCCCGCGAAAATTCCGTGGAATTGCCGGCGTAGCGGTGGTGTCAGAACTGGATGCGATATTTCTTGCCGGCGTTATCGACACCGTCGCCATAGCCGATCGGCGGGGCGCCGGATTTGATCGTCATCTTGACGTCGATGACCGTCCCCTTGCTTCCGACCAGAACGGCGGAGCTCTGCGAAACGTCGCTGACCGTGGTTGACGATGCAACGTCCTCATCGCCGAAGAGGCCCGGACGCGACACGGCGCTCAACTTCGTCTCATTGATCGCCGTGTAGATGCCGTCGAAGGTCTCGCCGGTATCGGGATTGACGGCCGTCATATGACCGGAGCCATAACTGAGTTGGATCTGCATCGGCAGGATCTTGCCGTCCGAAAGCGACACGATGCGGCCCGGAATAAACGCGCCGAGGCGGTAAGGACTTTCGGCACACCCGACCAGAAGCAAACTCAACGCCAACAGGCTTGCAGCAGCTTTCATAGCCCCATCCCCCGATGCGCATGGCGACAAACATTATACTGCCGCCCGCGGCCAAAAGATGCGCAATGATAACACTGTCATCTGCGGCGTTCCCGCGCAGGTAGAGCCAAGTAGCGTGCCATAGAAAAGGGCGCCCGTTGCCGGACGCCCCTTCGGTATTGCTTTGGCGAAAGGCTTACTCGGCCTTCTCGCTCTTTTCGGCCTTCTTGGCCTTCTTCGGCTTTTCAGCCTTGGCCTTCTCTTCCGTTTCGCCCTTCAGCTTTTCCTGGGCTTCATCGGGATCGAGGAACAGCGTGGCGCGATCGACCTTGGTTTCGCGGATCTGGGCGAGTTCGGCGATGAAGTCGACCACCTTGTCCTCGAAGATCGGGGCGCGGATTTCGGCCTGGGCCTGGGCATTGCGGGCGTAGAACTCGAACACCTGCTGCTCCTGGCCGGGGAACTGGCGGGCGCGCATCGCAATGGCGCGCTGCACTTCTTCGTTCGACACCGTAAGAGCGTTCTGCTCGCCGATGCGGGCGAGGACGAGACCGAGGCGCACGCGGCGTTCGGCGATCTCCTGGTATTCCTTCTTGAGATCCTCTTCCGACTTGCCTTCGTCTTCCGGCGCCTTGCCTTCGCGCTTCAGCTCGGCTTCGACCTGGCGCCAGATGCCGTTGAATTCGCCTTCGACCATGGTCGGCGGCAGCGAGAACGAATGCTTTTCGTCGAGGGCGTCGAGGATGCGGCGCTTCATGTGCAGGCGGCTGGCCTGGGCATAATCGCGCTTGAGCTGATCCTTGACGCGTTCCTTGAGGGTGCCGAGGCTGTCGAGGCCGAGCGTCTTGGCGAGCTCGTCGTCGATCTTCAGTTCGTCGGGCTTCTTGACCTCTTTCGCGGTGACCGCGAACACGGCGTCCTTACCGGCCAACGTGGCTTCTTGATACTCGGTCGGGAACGTCACTTTGACGTCGCGCGCCTCACCCTTCTTGACGCCGATCAGCTGGTCTTCAAAGCCAGGGATGAACTGGCCGGAGCCGAGCACGAGATTGAACCCTTCGGCCTTGCCACCGGGGAATTCGACGCCATCGACGGTGCCGACGAAATCGATCAGCACCGAGTCGTCCTTCTCGGCCGCTTCGCCTTCGGCGCGCTCGGAATAGCTGCGCGACTGTTCGGCGATGCGCTTCAGGGCTTCATCGACGTCTTCATCGGCGACATCGGCCACCAGCTTCTCGACTTCGAGCTTCGACACGTCGGTGAGTTCGAAGTCGGGCATCAGGTCGACGATAACCTTGAATTCGAGATCGGCCTTGCCGTCGACGACGGCCTGCAGATCGCCTTCCGGCTCGACTCGCGGCGGGAACGCCACTTTGAGCGAATTGTCGGTGACCGCCTTCTGGCTGCCCTCGTTGACCGCCGCTTCGACGATCTCGCCCATCATCGACTTGCCGAAGGTCTTCTTCAGGTAGGAGACGGGCGCCTTGCCGGGGCGAAAGCCCTTCAGGCTCAGCTTCGGCTTGATCTCTTCGATCTTGCCCAGGAGGCGGGTGTCCAGATCGGACGCGGCCACTACCACCTTATATTCGCGGCGCAGGCCTTCGGAGACGGTCTCGGTAATCTGCATTTGTTTTCTTCCCAAACTTCCTAAGCTGCCCGCATGGCTTGCCGAGCCGTAGCGTGCGAAATCGATATCGTTACTCCCGCGCTGGCTCGCCGAGCCGTAGCACGCGGTAGCAATGGCCCGCCTTCGCCAACATGGCTTCGGCCCCTTCGCTTGCTCCCGCGCGCGAAGGTTGGTGCGGGCGGAGGGATTTGAACCCACAAGCCTTGCGGCGCTCGGACCTAAACCGAGTGCGTCTGCCAGTTCCGCCACGCCCGCGTACGGGCCTCCCACCGGGTTGTCACACAAGCGACAATCCAGCGGAAGGGCGCCGCTATAGCAGGGGATTTCCGGCGCCGCTAGGCCCGTTCTGAGCCTCAAGGGCATGCGCGACAACAACTTCCACGGATTAACCCCACCCCGCCTCAGGCCGCAGGGGCCGGACTGGAGCCATTGACCGCCCCGGCAGGCCTGGGAGGCGGTGCCGGACGGGCTACCGCTACCGCAACCGGCTGGGGTGCGACGATCGGGGCCGCCGGCTTGGCGGGTTCCGCAGTTTTGGCCGGTTCGGCGGGCCGTTCCACCGGTTTGGCGGCCGGTTTCTTGTCGAACGGCAGGATGCGGCCGTCGATCTCGCCGCCGCGCTCGATTTCGAGCTGGCCATAACTGAAAGTGCCGCGGATACGCCCGCTCTTGCGCAGATACAGCCGCCCGCGCACCTGCAGGATTCCCTCGAAAACGCCTTCAATTTCGGCCTCTTCGACCTCCGCGGTGCCGAGGAACGTGCCGCCCGGACAGAGCACCAGCTGGCGCGCCTTGGTGATGCCCTCGTAGACGCCTTCCACTCGCATCACGTCGCAGCCGGCGATCTCGCCCTTCAGGCGGATGTTGGCGCCAATGTAGAGGTGGGCGGCATCGTCGGCGGGGGCCGGCTTCGACCGTTCGGAGAAATTGAAGGTCTTTTTCGGCGGCGCGGTCGGGTTGGGCGGCGTAAACCCTGCGGGCATGGGCGGGATGTCGTCGAACTGCTCGGAGATCGGTTCCGCGGCCTTGGCGCGCTCCGGCGGCTGGCCTCCCGTTTTCGACGACCCAAACATCGCCCTCTCCTCACTCACTTTTTATTGCGAGTAAGTCGAAGATACACGCTGTGACGATTTTGGTAAACGATGTCGCGACGACAGGGGGCTCAAAATACCTTCTGGTACATCCCGATGTCCCAGAGGCGGCTGAACTTGCGGCCCGACTCGCGCAGCGTCCCCGCCAGTTCGAATCCGAACGCCTCGTGCAGCCGCACCGACGGCATGTTCGGCAGGGTGATGACCCCTATCGCGGAATGCACGTCTTCGCTCGCCAGCACGCCGAACAGGCTTTCGAACAACAGCCGTCCGATGCCCTGCCCCTGCAGGCCCGGCTTCAGATAGATGCTGGTCTCGACGGTGCTGTCGTACGCGGCCTTCTCGCGGAACTTGCCGGTGGACGCCCAGCCGACCGCCTCGCCGTCCAACTCGGCGACGAAACACTGATGCCGCCCGGTCTCGGTAAAGCCATCAAGCCAGGCTTGGCGCTGTTCCAGCGTCTTCGGTTCGAGATCGAAGGTGATCGCGGTGGTTTCAACGTAGTGGTTGTAGATCGCAGTCAAAGCCGCGAGATCGGATTGCTGTACGCGACGGATAAGAGTGGACATTTAATTATCTCCCCCCTTGGGAGCAGAATAACCGCATATGCCAACTCCTCCTCGGTGTCATCGCCCGCAACAGCAGGCAACCCTGGTCGGGTTGCTCCGGTTCGCGGAGGGAGTTTCGTCTTTTCCTTAAACGGCCGCACCTGTGTGAACTAGATGGCCCGCAGTCGCGGGCCATGACACGTTTAGCCTCCCACAACGGGAGGTGATCTCATCAATCCCAATCCGCCGGCATTTCCGGGTGGAGGAAGTGCTCGTACATGCGCTCGATGTGCCAGACCGAGGTGCGGTCCCATGACAGTTCCGGCAGCGCGTCGATGGCAAACCACTTGGGATCGCCGGTTTCGAGGTTCGACTTCTCGCAGGTGCCGGTCACATCGCAGAGGAAGAACAGCTTGTAGATATGGAACGGATACGGGCTGGTGCCGCCGCGCTTGTCGCGATCGTAGATGCCGCACAGCTTGGTGACCTTGACGATCAGGCCTGCCTCTTCCTCGACTTCGCGCACGCAGCTTTCGCTCGGGCCTTCGTTGGGATCGGAGAAGCCGCCGGGAAACGTCCATTTGCCGCCGTCGATGAGTTCGCTGACCAACAACACTTCGCCCTTGCCGTCCGCATTGGTGCGATAGATGCAGCCGCGCACGTCGATTTTCGGCGTCGCATAGCCCTTCTGCTCGGCGAAGGTGCCTTTCACCAGATCCAGCGGCTCGCCCGAGCCTTCCACCATCATGCGCGCCGCCAGATCGGCGAGATGCTCATAGCGGTCCTTTTCGTATTTGTTGGCCGCATAGGTCAGCCCTGTCTGCGCCGCGGCCTGCAGTTCGCGCGCGTACTTCAACCAATTGGGGATCATGATTTCACGTTACTTCCTGTGTTTAACGCGCGTTTTCTGCCCCCGCGGGCGCGACGCTTTCGTTGCCGGCACATAGACCGTGGGGGAAGTGTCCGCGCAGCGGACGAAGGGGGCTCGCAGTAATGACAAGCCCCCTTTGGCGCTCACGCGCCACTTCCCCCACGGTCTGCGTGCGAACGCCAAGGCTGTCGCGCCCGCGGGGGCAGAAAGCGGTGCGCACGTCACTTCAAATCTCTTCATACAACCGCCGCAGGATCGCGGGCACCTGTTCGGGCAGGTCTTCGGCGATCAGGCCGGGGCCGAACTGGGTGGCGGCGAGGCCGTGCATCCACACCGCCGCAGAGGCAGCGAGGAACGGCTCCAGGTGTTGCGCCAGGAGCCCGAGAATGAAGCCGGCCAGCACATCGCCCGATCCCGCCGTCGCCAGATAGGGCGGCGCATTGGCATTGATCGACACCCGCCCGTCGGGGGCCGCAACGACCGTATCGGGACCTTTCAACAGCACGACGCAGCCGGCGGTCTTCGCCGCTTCGCGCGCCGCCTCGACGCGATTGGAGGAGGATTTCAGCAGCCCCGGGAACAGCCGTTCGAATTCGCCTTCGTGCGGCGTCAACACGCTCTTGGCCAGCGCCGAACCGAACAGCGCTTCGGTTTCGCCCGTAAACGAAGTCAGCGCATCGGCGTCGAGCACCGTCGCGCGGTCGCTGTCGATCACGGCATAGACCATGGCGCGTGTCGCTTCGCCGATCCCGACGCCGGGGCCGATGGCGACGGCGTTGTAGCGCTTGTCGGCCAGAAGCTGCGCCAGTCCTTCGGCGCCGTCGAACGGCTTCACCATGATTGCCGTCAGGTGTTTCGCATTCACATCCACGGACGCGCGCGGACTGGCGACACTCACCAGCCCCGCCCCGATGCGGAGCGCCCCGCGCGCCGCCAGACGGGCTGCGCCGGTGGCATGCGCCGGTCCCGACACCACGACGGCATGGCCGTGGGCGTATTTGTGCGCCAACGGATCGGGCCTGGGATACGCCCTGCCCCACAACCGTTTGCCGTTGACAAAAATGCTGGGCTTGATCGCTTCGATCGCCGCATCGGGAATACCGATCTGCGACAGGGTCACCGCTCCGCAAGCAATGCGTCCGGGCATCAGCACATGCGCCGGTTTTTTGCGGAAGAATGTCACCGTCGCATCGGCGGCGACGCAAAGGCCGTCATAAGCGCGGCCGAGATCGCCATGCAGACCGCTCGGCACATCGATCGCCACCACCTGGGCAGGATGATCGTTGAGCGCCATCACGGTCTCGCGCGCCACGCCTTCCAGCGGCCGCGACAGCCCGGCACCATAAAGTGCATCGATCACCACGTCGGCGCCGGAAAGAACCGCCGGGCTCAGCGGCACGGTCTCGCCGTCCCACCGCTCGGCATTGGCCGCCGCATCGCCCTTGAGCGCGTCGCGCGCCCCAAGCAAAGCGACCGTGACCGGCCAGCCGCGCGCCTTCAACAGACGCGCCACCACGAAACCGTCGCCGCCGTTGTTGCCCGGCCCGCACAGCACCACCGCCGGACAAGGCGTCGGCTTGCGCCGCAGCACCACATCGGCGGCAGCACGGCCGGCATTTTCCATCAGGGCCAGGGTCGGAACGCCGTGTTCGGCGGCAAACCGGTCGGCCGCATACATCTGGGCGACAGTAATAATTTCGTGCGGAGCGTCGTGCATGGTGGCGAACTATACGTCCCGCGGCAGGATTTGTAGTGCCCTTACCCCGGGTCCATCCCCCCTTCGGGAAAATTTGTGACTTGGTCTCAGTGTTGGTGCGGGGATTGCAGTAGTTCGAAAAGAGGTTGGGCTTGGAGGCGAAATAGGCGAAAATTCGGGCAGCGAGGGCCCTCAACTGTGCTTGTCCGTTGTGCACAAAGCGCAATTATTGTGCAATCCTGGAGGCACCAAACGAATCGGTCCCGCAAGCCATTGTTTCTGTTTGCTTTTGCTTAGCCGCAAGTTGGCATAACCCCTGCTATTTCCTTAACGGCGCGAACCACTGGCGCAAGGAGTCCTGAATGAAAAAGATCGAGGCCATCATCAAGCCGTTCAAGCTGGATGAGGTGAAAGAGGCGCTGCAGGAAGTCGGCGTCCAGGGTATCACGGTCACGGAAGCCAAAGGCTTTGGCCGGCAGAAGGGCCACACGGAACTCTACCGCGGCGCGGAATACGTCGTGGACTTCCTGCCGAAAGTGAAGATCGAAATCGTCATCAGCGAAGACCGTCTGCAGGCGTCCGTCGACGCCATCCAGAAGGCTGCCCGCACGGGCCGCATCGGCGACGGCAAGATCTTCATCCTCAATGTCGAAGAGGCAATCCGTATCCGTACTGGCGAAAGCGGCACGGACGCGATCTAAAGATCAATACGGCGAACGATAACTCCCAACTGGAAGGGGAAGACTGAAATCATGGCTACGGCAAAAGAAATCCTGGATCTCATCAAGACGAAAGAAGTGAAGTTCGTCGATGTGCGTTTCACCGACCCGCGCGGCAAGTGGCAGCACGTCACGTTCGACCTGTCGGCCGTCGATGAAGAGTTCCTCAACGAGGGCACGATGTTCGACGGTTCGTCGATTGCCGGCTGGAAGGCGATCAACGAGTCCGACATGCTGCTCCTGCCGGATCTCGACACCTGCTTCATCGATCCGTTCTTCGCCCAGACCACGCTGGTCGTCACGGCCGACGTGATGGAGCCGACCACCGGCCAGCGTTATGGCCGCTGCCCGCGTTCGATCGCCAAGGCTGCCGAAGCCTATGTGAAGTCGTTGGGTATCGGCGACACCACCTACTTCGGCCCGGAAGCCGAATTCTTCATCTTCGACGACGTGCGCTACGAAGCGTCGATGAACAAGTCCTTCTATTCGATCGACTCGGTCGAAGCCTCGTGGAACATCGGCACCGAATATGAGACCGGCAACCTCGGTCACCGTCCGGGCGTCAAGGGCGGCTATTTCCCGGTTCCGCCGATCGACTCGGCCCAAGACATCCGCGGCGAAATGCTGGCGATCATGGGCGACCTCGGCATCGACCCCGAGAAGCACCATCACGAAGTGGCCTCGGCCCAGCACGAGCTTGGCTGCAAGTTCAACACGCTGCTCAAGTCAGCCGACAACCTGCAGATCTACAAGTACGTCGTGCATCAGGTAGCCGCGGCCTACGGCAAGACGGCGACCTTCATGCCGAAGCCGATGGCGGGCGACAATGGTTCGGGCATGCACGTCCACCAGTCGATCTGGAAGGCCGGCAAGCCGCTGTTCGCCGGTTCGGGTTATGCCGATCTGTCGGATATGGCGCTCTACTATATCGGCGGCATCATCAAGCACGCCAAGGCGCTGAACGCGATCACCAACCCGCTGACCAACTCGTACAAGCGCCTGATCCCGGGCTTCGAAGCCCCGGTGCTGCTGGCCTATTCGGCCCGCAACCGTTCGGCCTCGTGCCGCATTCCGTTCGCGCCCGGCCCGAAGGGCAAGCGCGTCGAAGTGCGCTTCCCGGATGCCGGCGCCAATCCGTATCTCGCCTTCGCGGCGATGCTGATGGCCGGCCTCGACGGCATCGAGAACAAGATCCACCCCGGCGATCCCGCGGACAAGGATCTCTATCACCTGCCGCCGGCTGAACTGAAGAAGATCCCGACCGTCTGCGGCTCGCTGCGCGACGCCCTCGACGCTCTCGACAACGACCGCGCCTTCCTCAAGAAGGGCGGCGTGTTCAGCGACGACTTCATCGACAGCTACATCGAGCTGAAGATGGAAGAAGTCTACGCCTTCGAACACGCTCCGCATCCGGTCGAGTTCAAGATGTACTATTCCGTCTGACCTTCTCCTGAAGTCAGAACGTGCCGAACCCCTCGGAGGAAACTCCGGGGGGTTTTGGTTTTGGGGGATATGGCAGACCTAACGAACACCATTCTTGACGAACACCGTTCGTTATGGCAAGGTGTGAATATGGAAGATAAGCCCGCTCCCGTCAGCCGCCGTAATCGTCCCGCCAAAGCGCCTTTGAGCCGCGAAACGATCGTCGCCACGGCCCTCGCCCTCCTGGAAAAGGACGGCTTGGAAGGGCTCAGCCTGCGCCGGGTTGCCACCCAGCTCGATACCGGCCCGGCCTCGCTCTACGTCTATTTCGCCAATCTCAATGATCTGCACGCCGAGATGCTCGATGCCGCCTTCGCCGAGGTCGCCCTGCCGCAGACCCGCAAGGGCAATTGGCGCGCCCGGCTCAAGACGCTGCTGACCTCGTATTTGATGGTCCTCTACAACAAGCGGGGCCTAGCCCAGCTTGCGATGATGCAGGTCTCGGGCGGCCCCAATGCGCTGCACATCGTCGAGAAAATGCTCGAGCTCCTGATGGAAGGCGGCGTCTTGGCAACCCGTGCGGCTCTCGCCGTCGATGCCCTGCTCTTGCACGTCACGGCCGTCGCTGCCGAACAATGCAATTGGCGCGACAAAGGTCATGATCTCGAGCGCGCCAAGACCATTCTCAACAGTTTGTCGCCCGAGGAATTCCCGCTGCTTTATGCCTCGCGCGATCAGTTTTTCAGCAGCACGCCCAAGAGCCGTTTCTACTGGGCGCTCGATGTGATCATCGACGGCGTTTTGGCGACACCGCTGCCCGACGACTGATCCGTCCTCGCCGCTCTTCTTCGCAACGCTTGCCCAAAACCCTCGGAGGTTATCGATGACCCATGCCCAAAAGCCGGCTCCCGACGCCGAAACGCCCCAGGCCGGCTTTACCAAAATCTACGCCGAATCCAGCCCGCCCTGGGATATCGGCAAGCCGCAACCGCCCTTCATCGCCGTCGCGGATCAGATCGAAGGTCCGCTGCTCGATTGCGGCTGCGGCACCGGCGGCACCTCGGTCTATTTCGCTGCCCGCGGCCTCGCCGTCACCGGCATCGATTTCGTCGAACAGGCGATCGCGCTCGCCAAGGCGCGGGCACAAGCCCAAGGCGTCTCGGTTGATTTTCTGGTCAAGGATGCGATGACCCTGTGGAGCTGGAACCGCAGCTTCGCCTCGGTGATCGATAGCGGCCTCTATCACATTTACGAGCCGGTCGACCGTCACCACTATATCGCCGGCCTCCGTCATGTGCTGAAGCCGGATGGCCGGTTGTTCCTGTTCGCATTCGCCGATGGTCCGAATGCCCCGGGCGGCGGTCTCACACGGCAGGACATCGCGCGTGATTTTGCCGAGGGCTGGTCGATCGAATGCCTCGACTACGCCGAGAGCGAATTGAATCCGGCCTTCGAGCATCCCGAACAACTGGCCGGCCTCAAGATGTGGTTTGCCATCATCCAACGAACGGCCTGAACGGAGACGGGGGCGGATATCATGTGTCCGCCCACTCCCGCGCCGGCGGCCGTCGCAGCGCTTGCGGGCATAAGGTCCGGCAGCGGTTGCAGTTGCAGACGCGCTGGCCGTGCCCATCGGTGCCGTAGATCAATTCGCGGCAGCGGCTCTGGTTCAGTGTGATGCTGTCGAGCGCCTTTTGCGGACAACTGTCGAGGCAGATGCGGCAGTCCGGCGGACAGACGAAACCTTCGGACAAGGGATCGGACGGCAGTTCGAGATTGGTCAGCACGGCGCCCAGCATCAGCCGGTTGCCATAGCGCGGATTGTTCAGCAGCGTGTTCTTGCCGATATGACCGAGCCCCGCCAGCTCGCCCGCATGTTTCATCGACAGGATGCCTTTGGCCGTTTTTGTCGTCTCATCCCAATACTCTTCCGGCGAGTCCGAAGGCAGCGGCATTGCCTCGCCGCCGTGCCGCTCGATCTCGACCGCCGCCAGGAGCGACAGCCGGTCGAGTTCGGCCAGGGCTTCGAGCATCGCCTTCAGATACGTGATCCGCCGTTCGCTTCTGAGCAGAGCCCGCGGCAGCGCAATCCCGAACACGACCACCGCGCGGCACCCGGCCATGACATCGTGAGGATGAAACCCTACCGGCGCGGCGGCAAACCGCTCGATAGCGGCAACACCGGCAACACTGGCGCCGCGACCGACGAGAAACTCCTTGATATCGAAAGTCATGCCTTGATCCCCTCCGCCGGATCGCGTAAATAAAACGAACGTTCGTTTTATTTCTAGCAGACCACCCGGCAAAAGGGAACCCGTCATGGACAAGGGACTGCAGACCAGGGCACGCATCCTCGACGCGGCGGTGAAATTGGCCAGCCGCGATGGCCTCGGCGGGCTGACCATCGGCCGGCTGGCGGAGGTGTTGTCGCTGTCGAAAGCCGGGCTGTTCGCCCATTTCGGCTCGAAGCAGGCGCTCCAGGGTGCCGTGCTCGACCATGCCGGCAGTCTCTATCAGACGCGGGTCATTGCCCTTCTGCCGCCGAGCGCGACGCCGCAAGTCCGGCTGAGGCAGCTTCTCAAGCGCTGCATGGACTGGATCGACGATCCGTCATTTCCGGGCGGCTGCCCGATCATGAGCGCCTGTTTCGAACTCACGCCTGAGGACGGCGAGCCCTGGAACAATCTCGTTGCCAAGCAGCACCGCTTCCAGGAGCTTCTGACCACGATGTTCCGTGATGGCGGGGCCTCGCCCGCCGCAGCCGAGCAGGCCGCCTTCGAGTTCCGCAGCATCACGCTCGGCTACCAGCATTCGAGCCGCGTGCTCGGCAATGCCAAGGCCCGCAAACTGGCGCAGCGCGCACTGGACGCCGCGATGGCGCACGCTTTGCCACTTCCTTGACCCTACCCCGGTTGTGGCATTAACCCTGGGGTTTGCGCGCGGCTAGATTGATTGTAACTTGCCACTCCGCGACATCACGCGGGTCGACATCATTGACGCTGCGGCGCAAAAACGCCGCACATCTGGCAAGCAAGTATTTCAGGTACAGGGGATTTCTCTTGAGTGAAGCACATACGTCGGAATCGGCCGAAGCCAATGCGCTGGGTCGTTGGGCGAAAAATCTGGTGCCGTCGGTTTGCGACGTTTCAGTCACCAACGTCTGCCAGGCAAAATGCAATTTCTGCTGCTTCGCCCACGACAAGCAGATCGTCACTGACCGCCGCTTCATCGACAAAGAGAAGTTCATCGAGGCGCTGCCGATCCTGTATCGCCGTGGCGTCCGCTATGTGAATTTCCAGGGCGGCGAGCCGCTCCTGCATCCCGACATCATCGAGATGTGCGCCGCCATCGCCAAGAACGACATGCGTCCGGCGATGATCTCGAACGGCTTCCTCTTGCCCGACAAGATCGGCCCGATGATCGAAGCCGGCCTGTCCACCCTCCTCTTCTCGCTCGACAGCCATGACCCGGCCGTGCACGAGAAGAACCGCGGCCTCAAGGGCGTGGTCGAGCGCCTGAAGAAGTCCGTCGCCATCGCCAAGGCCGCCGGCCTGCCGACCGTCGCGGTCGTGACGGTGTCGAAGCTGGTCGATTTCGAGCGCATGCCCGAGATCCTGAACTACGTCGGCTGCGATGCGGTCAGCTTCTCCTATCCGCGGCTGGAGCCGTTCGGATCGTCGTCGCTGGTGTTCAATCCCGATTCCGATCTGGTGAACTTCACCGACGCCGAACTCGAGAAGGCGATCGACTCCATTCTCGCCCTCAAGAAGCGCTTCACGGTGATGAACCCGATCGCCTCGCTCAACGACCTGCGCCGCTATGCCCGTCACGAAGAGCAGCGCATCCCCTGCGTCGGCGGCAAGCGCTACTACTACCTCGACTGGAACCTGCAGATTTGGCGTTGCGAGAACTGGCACGAGCCGATGGGCTCGGTGCTCGATCTCGACAAGCTGCCCGACTACGAAGACCGCTGCACCTCTTGCAATCAGAACTGCTATCGCGACACGTCCGCGATGATGCATTTCGGCATTGCGGTGTCGGAAGCGATGCAGGACCTGTCGCGTGGCCGTCTGGGTTCCGCCGCCGGCCGGTTCGGCCAGTCCGGTCTCGGCGCCTCGTTCAAGGCGGTGATCGACGAAGCCGGCGTGATCAAGAAACTGGCGCCGCGCAAGACGACACCCGCAGCAACGGCCTGATCTACCGCACCGGCCAGATCTACCGCACTGGATCGCGATGCCCGGCGTCTGCCTTTTTCATCGGCGGAGCGAACTTGGTCGGGCACGCATCGAACGGCAGGAAGCGTCCGGATTTGGGCGCAAAACTCTCGCGCAGCAGCGTGAGGAGTTCGTGCAGGACGGCGAAGCGGCGTTTGCTCGGCATGGCATACCTGCGTAGGCGCTAAGCTTTCGTCAGCGCTGGCGGCGCGTCCTCGGCGGGTTCAGCGGCCGGTAATTCGTCGGGCAGATCGACGGCCGGCACAACCTTCCCGGCCATCACCTTCTCGGGATGGAATGAAGTCCGCACCACGGCAATCAGTTCGTCGAGAACCGATGCATTCTTGGGCGGAAATGGCTTTCTCCAATGCATCGCGCCCTGCCCTCCTGCCGTTCTACGCGGCTTCGGACGATTGCTTCGGCGGCTCGGCCGGCAGCACCACGTAGGCGCGGCAGCCCTTGCCGTATTCGCTTTCCAGCCACGCCCGGCCGCCATGCAGTTCGGCTAGGCCGCGCACCAGCGCCAGACCAAGGCCGGTGCCGCCGGCTTGGCGGTCGTAGCGGTTGTCGACCTGGCTGAACGGCGTGAAGATCTTGTCGAGTTTTTCGCGCGGAATGCCCGGACCGTTGTCTTCGCAGATGATCTGGAAGCCGCCGCCGTTGGCCGCGCCTGCGGTGACGGCGATCTTGCCGCCCTCCGGCGTGAACTTCACGGCGTTGGAGACAAGATTGATCAGGATCTGCTTCAGCGCGCGTTCGTCGGCATAAAGCGGCGGCGCATCGGGCAGAACCGAAATCACGAGTTCCTGCTTCTTCTCGCGCGCCTTGGCGCCGATCAGCTTCAAGGCGATGTCGAAGGTGCGGTGCGCATCGATCGGATGCGGCGCGATTTCCATCTTGCCGGCTTCGATCTTGGCAACGTCAAGCAGGTCGTTGATCAGCGACAGCAAGTGCGCGCCCGACGAATGGATGTCGCCGGCGTATTCCTTGTAGCGCGCCGAACCGACCGGACCGAAGCATTCCTGCGCGATGATTTCCGAGAAGCCGAGAATGGCGTTCAGCGGCGTACGCAACTCGTGAGACATATTGGCGAGGAACGCGGTCTTGGAGGCGTTGGCCGTCTCGGCCTCGAACCTCTTCCTCAGCGCGTCGTCGCGGGTTTCTTCGAGTTCGCGCGCAAGGTCTTCGACCTGGAAACGCAAGCGCGAGTCCTCGTCGAGGCGATGCATCAGGCGGCGGCCGTCGACCAGAAGCTGGGCGGCGAAGGCCGGCAGGATCAGCGCAATACCGAAGTCGATGACGCTGTCCGAGATCATGAAGCGGACGCTCGACATCAGCGTCACCGGCACGATCGAGGCCAGGAACATGTCCATGTGGCTCGAACGGCTGACCACCAGCATCGCCAGCACCGCTGCCGCGACGCCGCCGAGATAGATGTGGTTCATCACCGACGACGGATCCCACAGCAGCCATGGAGCAAGGCCCCAGGCGGCGGAGATGATCGCCTGCATCGCGACGATACGCGAGAACCACGGACGGGTGCGTTCGTATTCGTTGGAGTCCGACGTATCGTATTGGTAAATCGACACCACGCTGGCCGACAGGATCATCGTGGCCGACACGATCACCGGCACGAACACCGCGACATTGAAGCTGGCATGCCCGAAGGCGCCGAAACTGTCCGATCCAAGCCATGCAATCGCCAACGCCCAAAACGGCGAGGAAAGCCGCGTTGAACGGACGGTTTGCGATGTCAGGTCCAACTGCGCCTTCAGGACACGGACGTCCGTGCTTCGTTGACTGCGCAGTCGCTTGATGAACTCCACGGGATTTCCCCTTTAGCCCCGATCGTCGGCTTCGGATGCTAGGGTTACTCGGTTAAAATTTACTGAGAAATTTCGCATATCTTCATCCCACGCGTCTTAGTTCCCGCTTAACCGGTGCTAATGGGAAGTAAACAAACGCGCTGGTGCCGTGTCCTTCGCTGCTTTCGATCCAGGCGCGGCCGCCATGCAGACGCGCCAGTCCCTGCACCAGCGCAAGTCCGAGACCAGTGCCGCCCTGGGCATGATCGAAACGGTTGTCGACCTGGGTGAAAGGCTTGAACAGCATCGCGAGTTTTTCGGCGGGAATGCCGGGGCCGGTGTCGGTCACCGAAACAAGTGTTCCGCCTTCGTCCGCGGCCTTGCACGCCACCGCGATATGGCCGCCTTGCGGCGTGAACTTCACCGCATTGGAAAGCAAATTCAACAGGATCTGCCGGAAGGCCCGCTCGTCGGCGATGATCTCGCAAAGATCGGGCGACACAGTATACGAGATGGTGAGCGCCTTTTCGCCCGCCCGAATCGCCATGATCCGTTCGATGCCTTCGAGTGCCGTTTCGAGATGCAGCGGCCTGGGATCGATTTCCATCCGTCCCGCCTCGATCTTGGCGACGTCGAGGATTTCGTTGATCAAGGTCAACAGATGCGTGCCGGACGTGTGGATGTCGCCGGCGTATTCGGGATAGCGCGGGTTGTTCACGCCCAACGCCTGACTCATGATGATTTCGGAGAAGCCGATGATGGCGTTGAGCGGCGTCCTCAGTTCGTGGCTCATGTTGGCGAGGAACGCCGTCTTCGTCTGATTGGCGAGTTCGGCCTCTTCGCGCTTCTGCACCGCCTCGTCATGGGCGACGGCGAGTTCCTTCGACAAGTCCTCATTGGCGAAGCGGGCCGCCAGCATGTCGTCGACGCGCTTGCGGGCGGACAGGCCGCTGAACAGCATGTACGCCATCCAAATCGGGAGAATCGCCAGAAAGACGTGCGCTGCCGCGCCCGACGAGGTGGCAAGGCGCACGCACAACGGCACTGCCAGCGAGGCCAAGCCGGTGAGAAAAACGGTGCGAACGGCGCAGCGCGTCAAGGCCATAGCCCACAGTGCCATCACCGCGACAATCACGACGAAGCAGTTGTTGGCGGCGTTGCCCTCGACCCACAGCGCCCAGATCACGCCGCCCCAGCCGAAACCGATCAGCGCCTGCAGTGTGACCAGACCGCGCCGGACACGCGCGACGCCGTCGCACGAAACGGTGGGATAAACCCGGAATGCGATCGCCGCCGCTATCGAGGCGACACACTGGGCTCCTACCGCGGCAACCATCCGCCAGAGCGACAAATCGCCGAAATCGGACCGGCCGAACCACAACGCTGCACAGCCAATCGCCACACCGGCCGGGTTGAACCAGACCGTAACCGGTAGCGTCTCGATCAGCAGCCGCAGACGCGCCTGGCAATAGCGGGCGTCCTCCTTTTTGGGAACCGGGATTGCTGACAACAGATCGGGCATGGCGGCCATGCGGGCAAAAGCGCCCATTGTGCGAACGGGAAATGCCATCTACCTCTAGCGTCGGACCCGTTAAAAAGTACCTTTCGCTGCGGTTGCAAAGGTGCGAACTGGGCGATTTTCTACTATTAGGATCGGTTTCCCGATTCGTGCGAGCTTTGCGTGTGAAGAATGGCAAAAGACCTGTTTGACAGTGCTCCGTCCAAGGCCGGCCGTGAGTATACGGCCAAAGATATTGAGGTTCTGGAAGGACTTGAGCCGGTCCGGCGGCGTCCGGGCATGTACATCGGCGGCACCGATACGACCGCCATGCACCATCTGGCGGCGGAAATTCTCGACAACTCCATGGACGAGGCGGTGGCCGGGTTCGCCAGCCGCATCGAGATCGAGCTGAAGCCGGGCGATGTTCTGACCATCATCGACAACGGCCGCGGCATCCCGATCGACCCCCACCCGAAGTTCAAGAACAAGTCGGCGCTCGAAGTCATCATGACCACCCTCCACGCGGGTGGAAAGTTCGACGGCAAGGTCTACGAGACCTCCGGCGGCCTGCACGGCGTTGGCGCTTCGGTGGTGAACGCCCTGTCGGAATGGATGGAAGTCGAAGTCTTCCGCGACAAGCAGGGCCACAAGATGCGGTTCGAGCGCGGCAACCCGGTCGGCAAGCTGAAAAGCACCGGTCCGGCCCAACGCCGCGGCACCGCGACCACCTTCAAGCCCGACTACAAGATTTTCCAGGGCGACATTCATTTCTCCGCGTCACGGCTCTACCGCATGGTGAAGTCGAAGGCGTACCTGTTCCGCGGCGTGGAAATCCGCTGGAAATGCGATCCGTCGCTGATCGGCGACAGCAATGTTCCGGCGGAAGACACGTTCCACTTCCCCGGCGGTCTCACCGATTACGTGATGGGCGAGATCGAAGGAAAAGCCACGGTCACGCCGCGCCTCTTCTCAGGCCGCTCGGAGAACAACGGCAAGGGCACGCTGGAATGGGCGGTGGCCTGGGTTCCCGAGATGGAACCCTTCATGCAGTCCTACTGCAACACCATCCCGACTCCCGCCGGCGGCACGCACGAGCAAGGCCTGCGCAACGCCCTCACCCGCTCCCTGCGCGCCCACGGTGAACGCAGCAACAACAAGAAGGTCAGCCAGATCACGCCGGAAGACGTGATGGCCGCGGCCTGCGCCGCGCTGTCGGTGTTCATCCGCGATCCGGAATTCCAGGGCCAGACCAAGGACAAGCTGTCGTCGCCCGACGCCCAGCGTCTGGTCGAAAGCGTGGTGCATGACCATTTCGATCACTGGCTGGCGGAAGACCCGGCCACCGCCGACAAGCTGCTCGATTACGTCATCGATCAGGCCGAATACCGCCTGAAAAAGCGCCACGAAAAGGAAGTCGCCCGCAAGGCCGCCACGCGCAAGCTGCGCCTGCCCGGCAAGCTCGCCGACTGTACCCGCGATGAAGCCGAAGGCACCGAAATCTTCCTGGTCGAAGGTGACTCCGCCGGTGGTTCGGCCAAGCAGGCGCGCGATCGCGCCACGCAAGCCATCCTGCCTCTGCGCGGCAAGATCCTGAACGTCGCCAGTGCGGCGGCCGGCAAGTTGCAGCAGAACCAGGAGCTGACCGATCTGATGCAGGCGCTCGGCTGCGGCGCAGGCGCAAAATACAACGAAGACGCGCTGCGCTACGAACGCATCATCGTGATGACCGATGCCGACGTCGATGGCGCCCACATTGCTTCGCTGCTGCTGACCTTCTTCTATCGCGAGGCGCCGCAGCTGATCAAAAACGGCCACCTGTTCCTCGCTATGCCGCCGCTCTACCGCATCACCCATGGCGCCAAGTCGGTCTATGCGCGCGACGAGAAGCATCGCGACCAGCTGCTCAAGACCGAGTTCAAATCCAACGCCAAGGTCGAGGTCTCGCGTTTCAAAGGTCTCGGTGAGATGATGCCGTCTCAGCTCAAAGAAACGACCATGAAGCCCGGCCTGCGTACCCTCATCAAGGTGATGACCCCCGACGACGAGAAGAAGCACACCGACTCGATGGTCGAGCGCCTGATGGGCAAGAAGCCGGAATTGCGCTTCCAGTTCATCCAGGAAAATGCGCAGTTTGCTGAGGTGGATGTGTAGTCCGGACTACTCGTTTACCCCTTGGCAATCCCACACCAGTAGATTGAAGGCCGGGCCGATAGAGGGGGACGGTTGCATGTCTGCTGATTGCGAAAACCTGAAGACGTGCGGCTTCTTTAGGAAATATTTCCACGTCAACAAAGCCGCGTGCCGGAACTTCATCAAAACCTATTGCCGCGGCGAAATGCAGGACGAGTGCGAGCGCAAAGCCTATCGCATCGCCAACGGCGGCCCTCCCGACGACGACATGATGCCCAACGGCATTGTCTTGCCGCAGTAAGCACCCGCTAGAACGTTCGTAGTCCCGCCCGCTTCATCTTCGTCATCAGCACCAACCCCAAACATGCGGCCGTCGACAGACCGATGTGCCAGAGGAAATGCGTGCCGAAGGGAATGTAAGGGCAGACCAGCAGATCGATCGACCGGGCGACTGCCGCCGTCAGTCCCGCCGCGATGATCGCAAGGCCGAGCATTCCGGTCTGGCGGCCGTACTTCAGCCAGCTTCCCGACACCATAATGATCCCCGTCAGGGTCACGGCCGCGAACATCGGCACGAAACGCAGGTTCGGCGAGATCGCCGCCAGATCATTTCCGAAATAGCGCACGCCGGCTGTTGCGAACAGCATCATCGCCAGCATGCCGAGCACGCCCGACACCCAGCCGTAAAGCTGGCGGATCCACAGCACCGTCAGCACCAGGAGATAAAGGACGCCCGGTATCCAATCGAGTTGCAGCGCCCAATAGGTGCGCAAGCCGTGCCACAGCGCGCTGCCGACGCCGACGCCAACCAGCAGAACCAGCAGCGTGATCAGTCCACCGGAAAAGCCGACGCCCGAGCGCTTGATGTGACGGTAGGCCAGCCACGCCGCGATCAGGATCGCCGCATTGGTGATGGTGTTCACCGGCTCGTGCATACCGAGCCACATATGCGGCTCGACCGTACCCGCGATGAAGGTGTCGCAATATATCGGACCAAAAAAACCCGGTGTCGCCATAACCCGTTCTCCCCGCACGCGGTGTCACAGATATAGGGCGAACCGGCGCGAATTACAGTCCTGAGGCTAAACTTCGAATACGCCCTTCTTGTGCTTGGCAAGTTTCTTATCGCGCTTCTTCTTCTTTTTCTTCTTCTCCGCCGCCTTTTTGTCGAACACAGGCTTGTCCTTGGGGTCGTAGCCCGGCTTTCCTTTGGGATCGTAACCCGGCTTGTCTTTGCGTTCGAAATCGCGCTTCGGCTTGTGTTCGAAATCCCGCTTGTGCTCGAAGTTACCCTTGGGCTTATCGCCCTTGTTGAACTTCGGCTTGAAGCGAGGTTTGTCCTGGCGCTCGCCTTCCTCAGCCGGCGCGTCGGGACGGAACTCGGGTTGGCCGCCATTGACCGGGAAAATCCGGACCCCGCCCTTCGTACGGTCCACGATCTTGGCGGAAAAGGCTTCGGCCATCGCAGCATCGAGTTCGAACCGGGTCTCGGTATCGAAAATGCGGATCTCGCCGATGTCCTTCTTGGTCACATCGCCCTGACGGCAGATTTCCGGCAGCAGCCATTTCGGATCGGCGTTGCGCTCGCGACCGACACTGATGCGGTACCACATGGCGCCGTTCGGCAACCGCTGGCTCGGCACCTGCTGATGTTCGAACGGCTCGTGCGGCCGCCACCCTTTGTCATCCGAATGCTCGCCACCCTTGTCGAACGAGCGCTTTTCGCGCGCAGGCCGCGGCTGATACGCATCGCGTCCGGCGCGGGGCGCAGCTTCGACATATTCGTCGACGTCGAACGGCTCCGGCAGCTTTTCGCGATAGAGCTTGGCCAGCGCAGCCGCGATCTCGTACGGCGAGTGCCGCTCCAGCAGCGCCGACGCGATGGTGGTGTCTTCGTGGCTCTTGTTCGCGAAAATCGGCGAATCCAGCAGCCGCTCGCGATCCTTCTTGAAGATCGCCTCCGGCGACGGCGCCTCGGTCCACTCGTACTGCAATCCGGCGCGCAGCATCATCTGCTCGGTACCGCGCCGCCGCGACGGCGCCACGAGAAGAATGCTGGTGCCCTTCTTGCCGGCACGGCCGGTGCGGCCGCTGCGATGCTGCATGATATCGGCATCCTTCGGCACGTCGGCATGAATGACCAGCGACAGGTCCGGCACGTCGAGACCGCGGGCAGCGACATCGGTCGCGACGCAGACACGGGCCCGGCCGTCGCGCAGCGCCGTGAGCGCGCGATTGCGTTCGGCCTGAGTCATCTCGCCCGACAGCACCACGGCCTCGAAGCCGCGCGCCGCCAGCGTCTCGCCGAGTTTCTGCACGCTGAGACGGGTATTGCAGAACACCAGCGCCGACGGCGGATCGAGATAACGGAGCAGATTGACGACGGTGCGATCGACCTTGGCGTGCGCCGTGCGAATGGCGCGATACTCGATATCGGCATGACCGCCGACATCGTTCGCCAGCGCGATCCGCAGCGCGTTGTCGGTGTAGTTCTTCGCCAGGGTCACGATCGGCTTCGGCATCGTCGCCGAGAACAGCAGCGTGCGCCGCGTTTCGGGCGTCGCCTGCAGCAAAAATTCGAGTTCGTCGTGGAAACCGAGATCGAGCATCTCGTCGGCCTCGTCGAGCACCAGGACTTTCAGCCCATCGAGATGCAGCGCGCCGCGCCGCAAATGATCGCCGAGCCGCCCCGGGGTGCCGACGACGATGTGGGTGCCGTGTTCGAGCGTGCGCCGTTCCTTGAACGGGTCCATGCCGCCGACGCACGCCGTCACCCGCACGCCCGCCTCGGCATAAAGCCAGGTGAGTTCGGTCTGCACCTGCAACGCCAGTTCGCGGGTCGGCGCGATGATCAGCGCCAATGGCGCATCGGCGGGCGGCAGCGTGCCGTCCACAAGCAGATCGGCCGCCATCGCGAGGCCGTAAGCGACCGTCTTGCCCGAACCGGTCTTGGCCGACACCAACAGGTCGCGCCCCTCGGTTTCGGGGGCCATGACGGCCTCCTGAACGGGGGTCGGGTCGGTATAGCCGCGAGCCTGCAAGGCGCGGGAAATGGCGTCGGGAAGCGTAGTAAACACGGGAAATCCTTGCGCAAAGCGCGATACGGTCGGTTGAGGAATGCGAACCGTCCGCCCAAACGCGCGTTCACGGCCGGGCGCTATGTCCCTCAATACCGTGTCCAAAGCAAGGCGGACGCTTCGCGCAAGGATAGAGTTACTTCGTCAGGGCGGCATTTCCCCAGGTGACCACGGTCGGCTGGACGTTGGCGGCACCCGCATTGCTTGCCACCAGTTCGATGATCTTCACGCCCTTGACCGCAGCGGTCAGCGGTTCCGCCTTTTCGCCGTAGGCCTTGGGGGCCGACTTCGCCAGCAGTTTGCCGTCGCCATAGACCGCGAAGGTCACCGGCCGCGAGGTGTCGAGGGTGGAATCGTCGACGCCGACATCGGCACTGAAGGTGGTGGCGCCGTTGTTGCGCACTTCGAGGCGCGAATTGGCCAGCACGCCAACACCGGTCTCATAGAACTTGCCGCCGACCGCCATCGTCTGGCCGAACGGCGTGTAGTCGGCCTGCGCCCCGCCCCACCCGGCGTATTGCGGATGGGCGCCGTTGCCGCGCGTCGAGCCCCAGGTCTGGAAGCGGAAGATGTAGGGATCGGCCTGGCGCGTCGTGATGCCGTCGACCGCCGGATTCACCCGGCCGGGCATTTCGGAGAGATAGGTCCCGTTTTTGAGCTGATGCGCGCCTTCCGCCGTGAAGATCAACGTCTGGCGCGGCGCCACCTGGAACTTGGTTTCCTTTTTTATTTTCGTCTGCTGCTTGGTCCACAGATTGGTCAGGGTGATGTCGCCGTCTTCGGCGAGTTTCATCTGCTGCGCCGTGAGATCGACCTCCGCCGGCGCGACGCCGCGATTGAAGATCGCGACCGCCTTCTTGCCGCCGGCCAAGGTTTTCACGAAAATCTGCACATTGTCGGCGTCATAGGCGAGCACCGCCTGATTGCCTTCCTTGTCCTGATTGATCGCGATGATGTCCTGGTTCGACACGATGTCGAGCAAGGGCTTGGGCATCTTGCTTACGTCGTTGCCGAGGATCAGCGGCGCATTGGTGATCGCCCACAGCGCAAAGTGCGACTGCGCTTCAGTAATATGGTTCTCGTCGAATTCGCCGTAGCCGACATACAGCATGTCGGGATCGTTCCATGAACCGGGATGAGCATAGAAAGCGCGGCGCGACGCGCTGTCGAAATTGTGCAGCATGCGCGCCCAGATCGGGCCGAGGTCGTCGCTGGTGCGCGAGATGTTGCCGACATCTTTGGCCCACGAGCGCACATCGGCAGCGCCCCAGACGCAGATCGAGAACAGGAAGTCGCCATTCGGCTTCGCCGTCTTCAGCGCTTCGCCGACTTCGGAATAGAGCCCGCTCACACCCGCAACGTTCGCCGCATTGATGTTCCAGCCGTAGATCAGCGGATCGAGAGCGCGGAAATTGCCCGACGTCACGCGCGGGTTGTTGGGGCCGTAATCGCGCAAACCGCAGCCGTCGATTTTGATGTAGTCGAAGCCCCAGTCATGCATATAGGTCGTGATGTCCTGGCGGATATGGCCATAGAGCCCGATCTCGCGTTCTTCGACCGTGCCTTTCGGCAGGAAGCCGTCCGGCGACGGATAGGCCTGCGAGCAGGAATTGCGGCCGAGATCGGAATAGATGCCCGCCTTTAGACCCATGGCGTGAATCTTGTCGGTGAACGGCTTGAAGCTGGTGCCTTCAGCCCCGCCAATGGCCGCCGACGGGAATTGATCGGCGCGGATCTGCATCCGCCCATCGGGCATGCGCCGCTTGGCCCACCAGCCGTCGTCCATGTTCACATAGCGATAGCCCTTGGCGGCCAGACCGGTCGACTTCAACGCCGCGGCGACGCCCAGCACGCGCTCTTCCGAGATGTTGGTGGCGAACGTATTCCACGAACTCCAGCCCATCGGCGGGGTCATCGCGGCGCCGCTGGTATTGCCGCTCCAATGGCCGGTCGGCGTCAGATCGGCGGCGAAAGCCGTCGAAGCCAGAAGTGCAAAAGTAAGTGCGCAAAGCCGCCCGTTCATGGTCCCTGTCCCTGGAAATTATTTGTATGACAATAGCAGTGTGATCGCTGCCGACGCAAATGGCCAAAGCGGATTTCACAACACCAAAGCAGAACTTCACAACATTAGCTGCTGCGCTTTGCCGTCATACGACACCGCAACCGGAGTGCCTCCGATCAGCGCAACATGAAACGCTCGTGTCGCGGGCATTCCGGGATAGCGCCCCTGCCGGGCTCCGATCGTCAGCGTGCGGGTGCGATCATTCCAACGGAACGCAACCGTGCTGCAAGCGCCTTTTTCGTAACCGTAATCGGTTCCGGCATCGTCGTAGAGTTCGAACGCGCCATCGGCACCGGGATAAACCGTCAGCGTTAGATCGCGGCCATCGGCTTCGGCCGTCGACTGCACCACCGGCCCGAGCGGCACGATCGATCCGGCACGCACATGCACCGGAATCCGCTTCTCCGCCGGAACATCGTGACGCTTGCCGCCGGCGCGCCGTTCGCCGCTCCAGAAATCGTACCAGCCGCCTTGCGTCTCAGGCAGATAGACGGACCACACGGACGCCTTCGGCGCCAGCACCGGCGCCACATGCAACGCCCGTCCGCACATGAAGCTGTGCGTTTCGTCGAGCGCCGCCGCATCGTGCGCGAAATCCATCACCAGCGGCCGCATCAGACTGGTGCCGTGTCGCGTGACCTCGGCCGCCGCGCTGTAGATGTACGGCAGCAGGCGATAGCGCCATTCGATCAGCGCCCGCACCTCCGCCTCCACCGCGGCGCCGTAATGCCACGGCTCGGTGTTGGTCTGATAGCCGTGCACGCGCATCAGCGGCAGGAAGACCGAATACTGCATCCAGCGCAGCAGCACGTCGTGATAGGCGGGATCGGTGTATTGCGACGGACCGGGGCGGAAGAAGCCGCCGGCATCGACGGTCCAATAGGGATGGCCCGCCGCCATGACATTGAGGCCGGCTGGGATCTGCCGCTTCAACGTATCGAAATCGCAGCCGATATCGCCCGACCACACCGCCGAAGCATAACGCTGCTGGCCGGGGAAGGCGCAGCGCGTCAGGATCATCACGCGGCGGTCCGGCGCATCGCGGCGCTGGCCTTCATAGACGGTGCGGCTGACCTGCAGCGGATAGAACAGGCGTACCTTTTCGCCCGGACCGGCCGCAGTCGGACGCCCGACCAGATCGTCGTTTTCCGGTTCGGTCGCATCCTGCCACCACGCATCGATGCCGAGCGGCAAGAGACGATGGCTCATCGCCCCCCAATAGAAATCGGCCGCGCGCGGGTTGAAGAAATCGATCCAGTCGGTGTCCGGAATGAAGGCATTGCGCGCCGCGAATGCCTGCCCCACTTCGCTTTTCTTGTCGGCCTTGGACCACACCGACACCATGAAGCGGACGTTTTCGGCATGCAGCTTGGCGGTTAGCGCCTTGGGATCGGGATAATCCTTCTCATCGAACTGCATCGCGTTCCAGCCGTAGCGGCCCCAGTACTGCCAATCCTGCACGATGACATCGAGCGGGATTTTCCGTGACCGGAACTCCGCTGCATTGGCCAGAATTTCGTCGGAGGAGTGATAGCGTTCGCGGCAATGGATGTAGCCGTAGGCCCATTTCGGCATCAGCGGCGCCTGCCCCGTCAGGCGGCGGTATTCGGCGAGGATGTCGTCGGCTTTGGGGCCGGCGATCACGATATAGTCGATCGCTTCGGCCACCGGCGAAGACAGCACGGTTTCGGGCTTCACCTTCGACCAGCCGAGCACCGGCTTGTCGTTGGCGCTGCCCAGAATGCGGATCTTGTGCGGTCCGGCGCTGAGATCGGCGAAAAAGCTCATGGTCGGCGGCAGCCACAGCGAGGTGATATCGACCGCCACAGTGCCGTCGATTTCGACATGGTGCTTGTGCGACATCGCCTGACCAACATCGAGCTGGAAGCAATAGCGGCCCGCTTCGGCGAGCGTGATCGTGCCCTCGAACACGGCGTCGCGGCGCTTCATGGCGGCATTGCCTGCCGTGGTCGTGACGTTGATCGTCTCGCCGCCTTCGGCATCGCCGACATGCACCGGCACCAGAAGTTCCGCAGGCGGATTAAGCTCGACCATGCCGGTGTTGTGCCACAGAAGGCCATAGCCCTTGCTCGACAACAGGACCGGGAGGCTGATCTGCGTATTGACCTGGGTCAGGCGGCGCGCCAGTCCGCGCACATTCAGAAAGCCGTCCTGGAACTGCCCGGTGCCGTAAAGCCGCTCGTCTTCCGGCGAAACAAACGCCTGGCGCGCGGCAAACGTCGGTGTGCCTTGCACGGTCGCGGCCGTCAGCTTCCGGCCCCGCTTCTCTTTGAGCAGCACCGCGCCCTTGGCATCGGTAAAGGTCAGCGTGCCGTCGTCGGCGACGTTGCAGCGGATATGCTTCAACGCCAGCGTCTTGGCGCTGATCGTCCGCGCATCGACCAGGATCGGACTCTTCGGCAACGCCCCCGCCGGCGCGAAGCGCACCCGGAACGCCCGTTGGCTGAGGGCGTAGATCGACAACCGCCCGCCTGCGAGATCGCGCACGAAGCACGCCGGATCGGCGGCCTTCGCCTCGGCAGACACGGCTTCAGCAGACACGGCTGTCGCCGCCCCGGCCCACTTCATTGCACTGCGCCGGGTGATCCCGTTTTTGTTCGCCACTGCCTGCTTCCCCGTATGTTTTGCTGGAGAATAACTCAGACAATAAATATTATAAATGCGGCAACGCACCCGTCCGCTGAGATTGATGTGGAAAGCCCTCAACTTGACTTTTCCGCCTTTGTTCCCCATATGCGGCGGCATAGGACGAGCGGTGCCAATACGGGTGCTGCTGGGCGCTTCAGAGGGCGCCCCTTGTAAACCAGGCGCTTTCGGGCGCCGTCTAGGAGCGCTTTTGAGTGAAGTGACGACCGCCGGCACGAACGCCGGCCTGCTGGAAGACATCCATTCGGACCTTTCTGGTAATTCCTCTCAACCTACTGAAGTAACTACTGAAACTGTTCCCGCTCCGGCGCCCATCGCGGCCGCTGTCGAGCCCCCCTCCCCGCCGCCAGCACCGGAAAACGAAGCTCCCGCTGAGGCCGCAGCCGAGGTAACGCCCCCCGCCCCTGTCGAGGCAGCACCGAACACTTCCGTTGCCGAAACGGCCGCCGAACCGGCAACAATCGAAGCCGAGCCTGAGTCCGGCTTTGACAAACTGGGCCTGTCGGAAGACCTGCTCCGCGCCGTGCATGAAGCCGGCTACCGCACGCCGACCCCGATCCAGGCCGAAGGCATCCCGCACGTCATGGCGCGCCGGGACATCATCGGCATCGCCCAAACCGGCACCGGCAAGACCGCCTCGTTCACCCTGCCGATGATCGAGATGCTGGCCCGCGGCCGCGCCAAGGCGCGCATGCCGCGCTCGCTCATTCTGGAACCGACCCGCGAGCTTGCCGCCCAGGTCGCCGAGAGCTTCGAGAAGTACGGTAAGTACAACAAACTTTCGATGGCGCTTCTGATCGGCGGCACGTCGTTCGACGAACAGGACCGCAAGATCGATCGCGGCGTCGACGTTCTGATCGCCACCCCGGGCCGCCTGCTCGACCATTTCGAGCGCGGCAAGCTGATGATGACCCAGGTTCAGCTGCTCGTCATCGACGAAGCCGACCGCATGCTCGACATGGGCTTCATTCCCGACGTCGAGCGCATCTGCAAGATGCTGCCGTTCACGCGCCAGACCCTGTTCTATTCGGCGACCATGCCGCCGGAAATCCGCCGCCTCACCGATCAGTTTTTGTCGAACCCGGTGCGGGTGGAAGTGGCCCGTCCGGCCACCACGGCCGAGAACATCAAGCAGGAATTGATCCTGGTCCCCAACGACGATTGGGCCAAGCGCGAAGCCTTGCGTTCGCTGATCAAGGAAGCCGGCGAGATCACCAACGCCATCGTCTTCTGCAACAAGAAGCACACCGTCGACATCGTGGCGAAATCCCTCAGCAAGCACGGCTTCAACGCCGCACCGCTGCACGGCGATCTCGACCAGTCGGTGCGCACCAAGACGCTGGACGGCTTCCGCTCCGGTGAGATCACCATTCTGGTGGCCTCCGACGTCGCCGCGCGCGGCCTCGACATTCCGGCCGTCAGCCATGTCTTCAATTTCGATGTGCCTTATCACTGCGACGACTACGTCCATCGTGTCGGCCGTACCGGCCGCGCCGGACGCAGCGGCGAAGCCTACATGCTGGTCACCAGCGCCGACGGCAAATACGTCGAGGCTATCGAGAAGCTGACCAAGACCAAGCTCGCCAGCCGCACCATCGAAGGCCTTGCCGAGCAGGTGCGCGAGCGCCCGCCGCGCGACAAGTTCCGCGATGGCCGTGGCGATCGTGGCCGCGGACGTGATCGTGGCCGTGACCGTGACCGTCATGGCGATCACCGCGACCGTCCGGTGAAGCCGCATGGCCAAGTCGCTTCGATGGAACCGGTCAAGCCGGTCGAGGCACCGACGCCCGTCACACCGCCGCCGCGCGTCGAAGCGCAGCGCCCGGCCCGTCCCGATCACCGTCAGGATTTCCGCCAGCAGAACCGCCAGGAGCCGGTGAAGAAGCCGGAGCCGATCCACTACGCCCAGGCGTTCAAGAAGCCCTCCTCGGCGCCGAAAGTGGAAGTGACCCCGGTCGATGCCTCGCAACTCCCCGCCTTCCTGCTGCGCCCGGTGAAACTGCCCAAGGCGCCGGAAAAGAAGGTGGTCGAGAAGAAGCCCGTCGAGAAGGCCGCAGCCGAGAAAAAGCCCGTCGAGGCTGCCGAGAAGAAGCCCGTCGAGAACGCGGCTGCCGAAACCGCTCCGGTCGAGAAAAAAACCACGGCAAGGAAGCCGCGGGCGCCGCGCAAAAAGGCGGTCAAGGCCGAGACTCCTCCGGCCGTGCCGGCGGTAGCGGCGGAACCTGACGCGGTGTGAACGGTTCTTCCCGGGACACCCGGGAGGAACGGTCATGACCAACAAGGTTAAGCGTGATGCGGACGGCGTAACCCATTCCAAGCCAGGGTCCGTCGATCAGCAGATGGAAGACACGTTTCCGGCGAGCGACGCGCCCTCTTTTGCTCCGGGGGCGGTCGGCGCACCAGCCAACCGTAAAACACCGGCGGCGACCGTAAGCCACAAGGGCGATAAGAAGAAAACGCCGTCCAAACGGCCGTCATAAAACCGCGGCTTAACGGTTTCTTACCATCCTATACCCCACACTCGCTTCGCGCTTCGGTGGTAGAAGCGTTTGTGGGGACGACGTTGGCTGCACCTTCTCGCGAACAGTCTTTGGCGAAAACCGCGTTTGCCCTGATGGCCGACTGGAATGTCGCGCCGACGCCGGAAAACTACGAGCTGTTCTACGTCTACGCCGCCGGAACCAATCCCGTGCTAGGCAGGATCATCGATACGATGATCCGCGATAAGGCACAGTTCTCACAGACGATATTGCAGGGATTGTGCCTCCAGTTCCTCACCCGCGAACGCACCGCCCAGACGATGGAAGACGTCGGCGCCGGCATCAGCGGCATGCTCGATACGGTGATGGGACGCTTGGAACGCGCCGGCAAGGACGCCGGGGAATACGGTCGTACGCTGTCGGCGGCGACCGGCGAACTCGGCGGCGCCCAGTCTCCCGCGGCCGTGGCTAAGATGGTCGAGCGCCTGGTCGGCGCCACCCGTGCCATGGAAGTGCGCACTAAGGCGTTGGAAGGCGAATTGCAGCGCTCGTCCGAGCACGTCACCGAACTCAAGACGCAGCTTGATACCGTCCGCAAGGAAAGCCGGATCGATCCCCTCACCGGGGTCGCCAACCGCAAGGCGTTCGACGCCGAACTCCAGGCTGCCATCAAGGATGCGCGCCAGGACGGCACGTCGGTGGCGTTGATGATGTGCGACATCGACTTCTTCAAGCGCTTCAACGACACCTGGGGCCACCAGACCGGCGATCAGGTCCTGCGCCTCGTCGCCAATTGCCTGTCCGAGAACGTCAAGGGCCGCGATACCGCCGCCCGCTATGGCGGCGAGGAATTCGTGGTCATCCTGCGCCAGACGCCGCTCGACGGCGCCGCCAAGCTGGCTGAGCAGATCCGCGCCAATGTCGAGAACAAGAAGCTGGTCAAGAAGTCGACCGGCGACATCCTCGGCACCATCACGATCTCGATCGGCGTCGCCCAGCTGCGCGAAAACGATACGCCGGAGCTGTTCCTGCAGCGGGCCGACCGCTCGCTCTACCGGGCGAAGAATACCGGGCGCAATCGCGTCGTTACGGAAGCCGACCTGATCCGGTCGATGAACGCCCACGCCGCCGCGTGAGCGCGGTAATCCTGATTTTTCCCGCTAAATGGCCTATTTCTAACTAGCGGCACTCGGATTCCGGGGGCATTAGGTCGCGAAACCGTGACTTGCACGTCAAACCGACCCGTCCGCATTTTAATGGGTTCAATTTTTGGAGTTTCTGCATGAATCGCCGCTTCGTGATCGCGGCCGCGCTATTGGTAGTAGCCGGCTGTTCCGCCCCGCCGCCTCCCCCGCCGGCGGCACCGCCTCCGGGCCCCAAAGCCACGCTCGGCCAGTGGGGCGTCGATCTGACCGGGATGGACCGGTCGGTGAAACCGGGCGACGACTTCTACATGTTCGTCAACGGCACCTGGCAGAAGAACGCCGTCATTGCGCCCGACCGCTCGTCCACGGGTTCGTTCCAGAATCTCGCCATCCTCAGCGAGAAGCGGATGAAACAGATCGTTGCGGAGCTGGAAGCCAAGCCGGTGGATCAGCTTTCGCCGGAAGAGAAGAAGCTGCGCGATCTCTATGACGGCTTCACCGATACCAAGGCGATCGAAGCGCGCGGTCTCGAGCCGGTCAAAGCCGACCTCGCGATGATCGGCAAGCTGAAGAGCCTGAAGGATGTCGCCCGGGTGATGGGCTCGCCGCGTTTGGCCGCCGGCAGCATCTTCGGCCTCGGCATCGGCGTCGACGACAAGGACTCCTCGAAGTACAGCGTCAATCTCACGCCCGAAGGCCTCGGCCTGCCGGACCGCGATTTCTACCTGCTCGACGAAGCCGGCATCGTGAAGGTGCGTGAAGCCTACAAGGCGTATCTCGGCACCATGCTGTCGCTCGCTGGCGCCAAGGATGCCGATGCCCGCGCCGCCAAGGTGATGGCACTCGAAACCGAAATCGCCAAGTTGCGCTGGACGCTGGCCCAGCAGCGCGATCCGGAGACGATGTATCATCCGGTCGCCTTCAAGGATTTGCGCAAGCTCGCCCCCGCCTTCCCGTGGGATGCGTTCTTCTCGGAAACCGAAATTCCGCTCAACAAGGGTGCGCGCGTCGTCATCGTCGGTGAAAACACCGCCGTCACACCGATCGCCAAGCTGTTCGCCAAGACGCCGGTCAGCGTGTGGCGCGATTACCTGACCATCCACTATCTGCACAGCTATGCCGCCGTACTGCCGCAGAAGGTGGACGACGCCGACTTTGCGTTCTACGGCACGGCGCTGGCCGGACGCACCGCGCAGACCGAACGCGCCACCCGCGGCGTTCGCCTGCTCGACCGCACGCTCGGCGAAGCCTTCGGCAAGCTCTATGTTGCCAAGTACTTCCCGCCGGAAGCGAAAGCCAAGGTGGAGAAGCTCGTCGCCAATCTGTTGAAGGCCTATGAAGCCGACATCAAGACCCTGCCGTGGATGAGCGAAGTCACCCGCCAGAAGGCGCTTGATAAGATCCACGCCTTCACGCCGCATCTGGGTTACCCGGATGTGTGGCGCGACTACGCGGCGCTCGACATCAGCCGCGACGACCTCGTCGGCAACATGAAGCGCGCTTCGATGTTCGAATGGCACCACGACGTCGGCCGCCTCGATCAGGCGGTCGACCGCAACGAATGGCACATGACGCCGCCGACGGTGAATGCCTATTACAATCCGTCGTTCAACTCGATCACCTTCCCGGCCGCGATCCTGCAGGCGCCGTTCTTCGATCCGAATGCGGACGATGCGGTGAACTACGGCGCTATCGGCGTGGTGATCGGCCATGAAATCAGCCACGGCTTCGACGATCAGGGCTCGAAGTACAACGGCGCCGGCAACATGGAAAACTGGTGGACCGAGACCGATCTCACCAACTTCCAGGGCCGCACCAAGATGCTGACCGAGCAGTTCAACGCCTTCGAGCCGCTGCCGGGCCTGCACGTCAAGGGCGACGCGACGCTGGGCGAGAACATTGCCGACCTCGCCGGCCTGTCGATCTCCTACAAGGCCTATCACATCGCGCTCGGCGGTCAGCCCGCGCCGGTCAAGGATGGCTTCACCGGCGACCAGCGCTTCTTCATGGGTCTGGCCCAGGTGTGGCAGTCCAAGTTCCGCGAAGGCGAAGCGCGCAGCCGCGTTCTCAGCGACGTCCACTCGCCGGCGGCGTTCCGGGTCATCGGTTCGACCCGCAATGTCGACGCGTGGTACGAAGCCTTCGACGTCAAGCCGGGCGACAAGTACTACCTGCCGCCGGAACAGCGCGTGAAGCTCTGGTAAGCAGCGAGTAACGTGGACTGAATGTCGACCGAATAGTCGACTGAACAGAGAACTCTCTTGAACGTGCCCGCCCTCGTGACGGGCACGTTTTTTTTTGCGCTCCACGCCCACCAATTCGTCTTGGCCGGACCTGCGTGTTTGGCGTAGCCAAACGCAAAGCAGAGACCCGGTCATCCTATGTCGTCATGGCCGGGCGTTCGACCCGGCCATCCAGACGGTGCTGACGCGGAACAGCTTTCGACACTGTGCCAGACTGCAAAATGGATGGCCGGGTCGAACGCCCGGCCATGACGAAGAATTATGAGCGATGGTGAGAACAACTCTCGCCGCGTATTCACCATTTCTGTTCATGTAGATGAATGGCGTTTCATTCGTCCATCTTCCGGAAATTATTGCGGTTGCGTCGCGCGCGTAATAACGCAGCGATTGTCGCACTCTCTTGAATTGTTTGCACCGCGTACCCACGTCTCTTCCCGGTGTTTGACAATGGAGGACGGCTTTCGGCTTCGGCCTACACTTTCTGCGCAAATACAGGAGTATCGCGCCCGCACGCGCTGCAACAAACAGAACCTCCGCGAGGATGCGTAAGTCCGGTCGCCCAAGGGGCACTGGCGGCATCGCAAGGCGGCCGGTTGTGGTGAGCACTCCGCAGAATGAGACCAATGCGCCTGTCGATCGCCGCGTGACAACGGCCTCCGGAGGCGGCGGCGGGCCTCAAGGCTGGAGGCGGAAACTCGTTTTCCGCCTTTGGTATATCGGGACTTGATGCGGCGCCGAATTACCCCTTCCCTTTTTCGGACCGCGCACCGCTCGGCGCATCGGATACGGCGGGAAAGAACCGTGGATCGCGGAAGCGTGATTTGCGTGTTTTCCGACACCAATCACATTGGCATTCGACGTCGAGCCGGGCGACCAGTATGATCGACCGCCGAAACAGCGCATGGACGACCGGCTCTGGGGCCGGGGAATGCAGGAGGGTCTGATGGGCGCGATTGCCAGAAAAATTCCAGCGACGCTCATCGCCTTCCGGGCTTTGATGATCTTGGTCGTGCCCGTGTTGGGATGGTACGGGCACGGCTATTTTCTCGCTTTCGTCATCCTTGCCGCCACGCTGAGCGACATTTTCGACGGCATCATCGCCCGCCGCCTCGGGGTCTCGACCACCAATCTGCGCAAGGCCGATTCCACGGTCGACCTGTTTTTCTGGCTCTCCAGCATGACGGCGCTCTATTTCCTCCGGCCCGACGACGTCATGCGCAATCTGATCATCGTCTTCTACGCCGTTGCAGCCGAGATCATCGAACAGCTCATCTCGCTCTTACGCTTCCATCGCATGACCGCGACCCACGCCCGATCGGCCAAGTTCATGGGCCTATGCCTGTTGGTCGGCATGATGGTGTTGGCGTGCTACGGCAGTTCGGCCGTCGCGTTCTGGATTATCGGTATCGGCGTCACCGTGTCGATCTTCGACGGTTGCGCCATCGTCGTGCTGCTGCCCGCCTGGGAAGCCGACGTTCCCAGCGCCTGGGAGGCTTGGCGAATGCGCGAAGGCCTTCCCATCCGGCGGCATTGGTTAGGCTGACGGCATGAAGAAAAGCGTATTGATTATCCTGGCTCTCGCGGCCATGTCGGCCGTCGCTGCCGAGCCCGCCGACCGCAGTTTCAAGGAATGCCCCGAGTGCCCCGACATGCTCGGCATTCCGGCGGGCAAGTTCGTCATGGGTAGCCCGCGCACCGAGCCCGGCCGCTTCGATGCCGAAGGCCCGCAGCGCATCGTGTCGGTGAAGGCGTTCGCCCTCGCCAAGTTCGATATCACCAGCGAGGACTACCTCACCTTCCTGCGGGCCACCGCCTACGAGCCCGAGCCGTGCAACAAGCTGCTCAACATGCGCTGGCGGGTGCCGAGCAAGGGCGTCGCCAATCCGCCGTACGACGAAGAGCCGGCGCGCTGGCCGGCAAGCTGCGTGTCATGGAAAGACGCCCACGCCTATATCGAATGGTTGAACAAAAAGGTGCGCGAGGCCCGTCCCGGCCTGCCGAACAAGACTGGTCCCTACCGCCTGCCGAGCGAAGCCGAATGGGAATATGCCGCCCGCGCCGGCACCACCACGGTGCGCTGGTGGGGCGATGCGATCGGCAGCGCCAATGCCAACTGCAATGGTTGCGGCAGCCAATACGACTTCCGCGCCCTGTCCAACATCGACAGCTTCAAACCCAATCCGTTCGGGCTCTACGGCATGCTCGGCAATGTCTGGGAATGGACGGAAGACTGCTGGCACAAAGGCTACATCGGCGCCCCCGCCGATGCCCGTCCCTGGACCGAAAAAGGCTGCACCCGCCATGTGTTGCGCGGCGGCTCGTGGGACAACGTGCCAGTGTTCGTGCGCTCGGCGGCGCGTGTTGGAGCCGAGGATACCGGCGGCGATTTCGACTATTCGACGCTGGCAGGCTTCCGGGTCGCGCGCGACCTGCCGTGACCGGCTCAGCGCAAGACGGCGCGCGTATCCATCAAAAGCGTGAAATGCATTTCCTTCGGGTAATCACCGGCGGGTAACGCCACCGGCGATGAGAGAAGAACGGCATTGCGCGCGCCGATCGCGATATCGCGGAACACCACATCGGTCTTGGCTCGCGCCTGCTCGACAATGTCGGCGGCGACGATGCTGCCGTCGCGCTTCATCACCACGGCAATCTTGATCGTCATGGCCCGCGTGCTCGCACGCGAGAGATTCAACGTCCAGCGACGCAACACCTGCGCCAGCACGTAATCGCGGATGGCATAGGTCGCGGCGTCACCGCCAGCGCCGTTCGATGCATCGACGTCGGAGACGCCCGATCCCTCGGCCAGCGCCAGCTTGTTGTCGGGCTGCTTCAGGCGGGCCAGCGCCTTCAGCTTGGCGTCAAGGGCATCGACCGGCTTGGTGCCAGTCGCCGAGACGCCGTGCGGGTTGGGGCTGGCCGCCTCCTGCGGCCGGCCCGCCTTCTGCTGCGGCACCGGCGAAAACCGTTCGGCCGGCGGCGACCGGGTTTCGTCGGCCAGCCGGATCAGCTCGACCGGCACGAACGGCGGTAAAGCCGGCGGGTGGCGGGCGACTTCCGCCGTATGGCGGACCACCACGACCAGCGCCAGAAACGCCAGGAGGCCGTGCAGCACCAGCGAGCCAAGCACACCGGCCCCGTTCGCGCCGGCGTAGCGGCGTCCGGCGGCCAGCATCTGGCGGATATCGGGCACGAGGTCGTTCACGGCCGGAGATTACACGGTTCGCCCGCCAGCGGTGTCAAATCTCAGCGACTGGTTTTTGCCATCGTGTTGGGCTTTATGGATGCCATGAAAGGCGACTCGGACCGCATCCCCACCGTTGCCATGGCCGTGGCTGCCGGGTTCGGCGTGGCCAATCTCTATTACAACCAGCCCATGCTGGCGCTGATTGCCCAGTCGTTTCCGTTCTCCAAGATCACCCTGCTGGTCCCCAGCGCCACCCAGCTAGGCTATGTGCTGGGCTTGGTGCTGTTCCTGCCGCTTGGCGATCTCGTCGACCGCCGCCGGCTGATTGTGGTGCAGTTCGTCATACTGGCGCTGGCGCTGATCGCCGCCGCAGCGGCGCCGACCGCCATGCTCCTTCTGGCGGCGTCATTCCTGGTCGGTGCGACCTCCAGCGTCGCCCAGCAAATCGTGCCCTTTGCAGCGAGCCTCGCGAACGATACCAACCGCGGCACCATCGTCGGCCGGGTCATGAGCGGCGTCCTGTGTGGACTTCTCCTGGGCCGGACGGTTGCTGGTTTCGTCGCCACATGGTTCGGCTGGCGTGCCACCTTCTGGTTCGGTGTTCCCGCCATGCTCGCCGCCGGCGCGCTGATGGCCGCCACGCTGCCGACCCGGCCCCCGCTCGAAACAATCCGCTATCCCAAGGCCCTCGCCTCTCTTGCCGATCTCTGGGAGGAGGAGCCGGTGCTGCGCCGCGCCGCCCTTACCCAAGGCGCGCTATTCGGCTCGTTCTCGGTGTTCTGGACGGTCCTGTCGCTCCGCTTGCAGGAGCCGATGTTCAAACTCGGCGCCGACTCGGCCGGCTTGTTCGCGCTGTTGGGCATTGTCGGGATTACGGCGGCGCCATGGTCAGGTCATATCGCCGACCGGCGCGGACCGACGCTGGTGGTTCAGCTCGGCGTTCTCATCACCGTACTGGCCTGGATTCCGTTTGCGTTATGGACCAGCATCCTCGGCATGATCGTTGGCGTAATGGTGCTCGATTTCGGCGTGCAGAGCGCGATGGTGTCGAACCAGCATAAGATCTACGCCCTCCGCACCGAAGCGAGCAGCCGGCTCAATACGATCCTCATGTCGGGTGTGTTTATCGGCGGCGCTATCGGCTCGGCGTTCGGCGGCACCGTTTACAAGCTCGCCGGATGGTTCCCGACATGCTTGTTCGGCGCCGCGATGGCGTCGATCGCGTTATGTTTGCAGATGCTCGGAAAGCCGGACCCTAATCCACCTTCGCCGGCGTAAGCGAAACGGACTCGCCGCAGCCGCACGCGGCCGTCTGGTTCGGATTGTTGAACACGAAACGCGCGCCCATCTTCTCGTGCACGAAGTCGATTTCGCTGCCGATCAGGAACAGGATGGCCTTGGGGTCGATGAACACCTTGACGCCCTTGTCCTCCACCACTTCCTCGAGCGGCTGGGCGCTTTCGGCGTAATCCATCGTATAGCTCATGCCGGCACAGCCGCCGTTACGTACGCCAACGCGCAGGCCGATGTATTTGCCTTCGGCATTAGCAAGGATCTCGCGGACGCGCTCTGCGGCGGCATCGGAAAGACGGACAGCTTGGGGACGTTGGCGAGCCATTTTCCTCAGTACATGTTCAGTTGCATTTTTGCTTCGTCGCTCATGCGCTCGGGCGACCAGGGTGGATCGAACGTCATGTCGACATTCACCTTGCCGACGCCTTCGACCTTTTCCACCGCTTCACGCACGCTGACGGGCAATTCCACCGCCACCGGGCAGCCGGGCGCCGTCAGCGTCATCTCGACGTTGACGTCCCAATTGTCGGCGACGTCCACCTTGTAGATAAGGCCGAGTTCGTAGACGTCCACCGGAATTTCCGGATCAAACACGGTTTTCAGCGCCGCGATCAGCTTGCCCGTGAATTCCTCGAGCTTTTCCGGCGGCAAGCCGGGTGCCGTGACGGTGGCATTGGCGAGTTCTTCGGTCATTCGGATTTGGCGGGCGCCCCGCTCCCTTCCAGAGCCGACTTCATCGTGTGCCAGGCGAGCGTCGCGCACTTGACCCGCATCGGAAACGCCGAAACGCCGGCCATCACCTGCAACGTTTCGAGATCGTCATCGGCAAGACCGGTGACGCCTTCTTCGCCTTTCACGAGATGGAGAAAGCCGTCCATAAGCTTCTCCGCTTCGGCCGTGGAGCGGCCCTTCAGCATGTCGGTCATCAGCGAGGCGGAAGCCTGCGAAATCGCGCAGCCCTTCCCTTCGAAGGCGATGTCGGCGATGCGGCCGTCACCATCGAGTTTGAGGTGCACGGAGATGCGGTCGCCACACAACGGATTTAGTCCGTCGGCGTTATGGGTGGCGTGATCCAGCGGCCCGAAATGACGCGGGTGCTTGGAATGATCCAGGATCACTTCCTGGTAAAGCTCGCGGAGGCTTTCGTCGATCATGTCAGAGAAGAATACTCCTTGCCTTCTCCAGCCCCGCAATAAGGGCATCTACGTCCTCGCGGGTGTTGTAAAGGCCGAATGACGCCCTGGTTGTCGAGGCAACGCCGAAGCGTTCCATCAATACCTGGGCGCAATGATGGCCGGCACGCACCGCCACGCCTTCGCCATCCAGGATAGTGGCGACGTCATGGGCGTGCATGCCCGTGGTTTCGAACGACAGAATGGCGCCCTTGTCCTCGGCCTCGCCGATGACACGGACCCACTTGAACCGGCCGATTTCCTTGCGCGCGTACTGGTAAAGTTCGAGTTCGTGCGCCTTGATCGCGGCGCGGTCGAAGCCATTCAGGTACTTAATGGCGGCAGCCAGCCCCACAGCCTCGATGATCGGCGGCGTGCCGGCTTCGAAACGATGCGGCGGCTCGGCATAGGTAACCTTGTCCTCGGCAACTTCGGCGATCATCTCGCCGCCGCCGTTGAACGGTCGCATGGTCTTCAGAAGCGCCCGCTTGCCGTAAAGCGCGCCGATGCCGGTCGGTCCATAAAGCTTGTGGCCAGTGAAGGCGTAAAAGTCAGCATCAAGATCCTGCACATCGACTTTTTCGTGCACCGCACCCTGGCAACCGTCAACCACCACCGGAACGCCTTTGGCGTGCGCGATCTGGATGATCTCCTTCAGCGGATTGACCGTGCCGAGCACGTTCGACATGTGGGCGATGGCGAGGAGTTTGGTCTTGGGCGTGATCTGTGCCGCCACGGCCGGCGGATTGATCGAACCGTCTTCGCGCAGCTCCACCCACTTCAGCACGGCGCGCTTGCGTTCCCGCATGAAGTGCCACGGCACGATATTGGAGTGGTGCTCCATCTTGGTGAGAACGATCTCGTCGCCGGCGGAAATGCGCGGGGACAGGAACGCATACGACACCAGATTGAGCGCCTCGGTGCCGCCCTTGGTGAAGATGATTTCGTCCGAATGTTTGGCATTCAGGAATTGCTGAACGGCGACCCGCGCCTCTTCGTAGCGCTGGGTGGCGACAGCGGCGAGCCGATGCACGCCGCGATGAACATTGGCGAATTCGCTGGTCGCGAACGCGGTCATGGCATCGAGCACAGCTTTCGGCTTCTGCGCCGAGGCGGCGCTATCGAGATACGCAAGGCGTCGGCCGTTGACCGGCTTCGACAGGATCGGAAAATCTTCAAGCGGCGGAACAAAACTCATTTCGCGGCCTCCATGGCGCGCGGCAAAGCCGCTTCGATGTCGTGCCAGATAGTTTCCTTCAAGGCGTCGTTACCGATGGCGTCGACCGCCTCTTCGAGGAAGGCATTGATCAAGAGGCGACGGGCTTCCTTCTCGGGAAGGCCGCGCGAGCGCAGATAGAACAGCGACTCCACGTCAAGATCACCGACGGTAGCACCGTGAGCGCACTTCACATCGTCGTTGAAGATGATCAGCTCGGGCTTGAGGTCGGCTTCGGCACGCGGGCTCATCAGAAGCGCGCGCGCGGTCTGACGGCTGTCGGAGCCAGAGGCACCGTCACGCACGGTGATCTTGCCCTGATAGACGGCGCGCGACTTGCCGCCTGCGACGTGTTTGAAAAGCTGCGTCGAAAGCGTCTTGCCGGCGGCGTGTTCGATATGGGTCGTCACATCGGAATGAGCTTCGTGCCCAAGCACCGCGACACCGGACAGATGTGCCTCGGCGCCCTCGCCGCCCAACACGATATGCGCTTCGGTGCGCGACAGGCGTGAACCGAAATTGGCGAAATGGCCGTGGTACTTGGCATCTTTCGCCAATTCCAAAGCCATCAATTCGACGGTGAACGACTTGGGGGCCAGCGGAGCACAGCGCACATGCTGCAGTTCGGCACCTTCCGCTAGCGTGATCTCAACGCCGACATTGCGCAGGTATCCGGCATCGTGCGTGTGAGGTTCGAATATGGTGGCAGACGCCCCCTCTTCCAGCACGATCAACCAGCGTAGATTTCCCTGGCCACTGATTTCCAGCTTGATCGGCTCGGCGATCTTCTTGCCTTTCGGCACGCGCAGCGCCACGCCGCCTTCGGAAAATGCCAGTGATGCCTCGACCATGGTGCGGCGATTGCCGACGTGGCCAAGTGTCTTCATCACCCACTCGGGCGCGTTCTGTACCGAAAGATCGAACAGTTCGACGCCTTCGGGCAGCTTCTCGATTTTCCATTTGGCGGTGCCCGCCTGGGCCACCTGTCCGGCGTCCAGCACCGCACGCAAATCCGAATAGCGCCAGTGCTCGAAGCGGCGATGCGGCATGCCGCGGACCCGGAAACTGTCGAGCGCCTCCGTCCGCCGCGCCTCGCGCTCGGCCGCCGCACTCATGCCGGCACCTTTATGACGTCAGCATAGCCCTTCTCTTCGAGTTCCAGGGCCAGTTCCTTACCACCTTCCTTGACGATCTGTCCGGCGGCCAGCACATGCACCTTGTCAGGCACGATGTAATCGAGCAGACGCTGATAGTGGGTGATGACCAGCATCGAGCGATCGGGCGCCCGCAACATATTGACCCCATCGGCCACCAACTTCAGCGCGTCGATATCGAGGCCGCTATCGGTCTCATCGAGGATCGCCATCTTCGGTTCGAATAGAGCCATCTGCAGAATTTCCAGCCGCTTTTTCTCGCCGCCGGAGAAGCCGACATTCAGCGCCCGCTTCAGCATCTCTTCCGAAACCTGCAAGTCCTTCGCCTTGGCGCGGACCAGTTTCAGCATCTGCATGGCGTCGAGTTCCTGCTCGCCGCGCGCACGCTTCTGGGCGTTGAGGGCCGTCTTCAAGAACGTCATCGTGGTGACACCCGGGATTTCGACCGGATACTGCATGGCGAGGAAAATCCCCTTCGCCGCGCGTTCTTCGGTCTTCATCTGCAACAGATCTTCGCCGTTGTAGATGATCGAGCCGCCCGTCACTTCATAGCCTTCACGGCCCGCCAGCACGTAGGAAAGCGTCGACTTGCCCGATCCGTTCGGGCCCATGATGGCGTGGATCTTGCCAGTCTCGACCTTAAGGCTGAGACCTTTGAGGATTTTCTTGCCATCGACACTGACGTGGAGGTCTTTGATCTCAAGCATCACCCGACGCTCCCTTCCAAGCTGATACCGAGGAGCTTCTGGGCCTCCACGGCGAATTCCATTGGTAATTGTTGCAGCACTTCTTTG
>JAHFQC010000102.1 GCA_023259375.1 Alphaproteobacteria bacterium | reverse complement strand
GACCGAAATGTCGGGAATGATATTGGCGTCGATGATGACCATCTTCACCGCATTGGCGGTGTCGGTGATGACCGCGTTGGAGGTGACTTCCGCCGCCGTGCCCGCCGTGGTGTTGATGGCGACGAGGAACGCGCCTTCCTTCGCGACTTTGCCGATGCCGTTGTAGAGTGTGATCGGTCCCGGATTGGCCGAGAGAATCCGCACCGCCTTGGCGGTATCGATCGGGCTACCGCCGCCGACGCCGACGATGCAATCGCAATCGTTGGCCTTGAAGGCTTCATGCGCTTCGTCCACCACTGCCACGGTCGGATTGGGAACGACGCCATCGAACAGCACCGGGTCCAGACCGGCCGCCTTGAGGCCGTCGACCAGCGGCGCGACCACGCCCGCTTTCACCAGCACCGCGTCGGTGACGATCAACGGCCGCTTGAGCCCGCGTTTGACGAGTTCGGCCGGGACCTCGGAAAGGCAGCCGGCACCGCTGATGTTGATTTTGGGAAAGCAAAGACGAAAGCTCATGATCGCGCTCTTGATCGGATATGCGCGATTATTATCCATATTTGATCGGTTACGACCAGTTTCCGCCTTGCCGCACTCGTGAGCGATTCCCGGGGCAATCGCTCAGCTTTGTCTATTTCCGGAACAGCCAGAACAGGACCGACAGCACCACCGAGACGATGATGCAGGTCACGATCGGGAAGTAGAAACTCGTTTGGCCGCGCTGGATCAGGATGTCGCCCGGCAGCCGGCCCAAGCCGAGCCGTCCCAGCCAGGGCCACGCCAGCCCGGCCAGGATCAACACCACGCCCCCGATGATCAGGAGGCGCGCCATATCAGCGGATCTGGGTCAGCGAGCAGATGATGTGCTGTTTGAAGCCGGCGTCGGTGCAACTCATGGTCTCAAACGGTGCCGTCGAATCCTCGAGCGGGATGAAGGCGACCAGCCCCTCGGGACGCTCGCCGCATTTGAATTCGACGACATGGCGCTTGGAGACGTTCTGACGTCCGACGACGCGCGAGTCCTGCACCGTGCAGGCGACGTTGTGCTGCTTCAGCGCCTGTTTGAACGTTTCGATAGTCACCATCGGGGCGCCGTTGCTCGACAGCTTGCAGGCAATGCCGCGGCGGTACGAGTCCGGGCAGCTCTGTGCCGAAACCGTTTGCGTTGCGCCGGGCAGGGGGCTGGCGATGACGTAACCGGTGCCGCCGCTGCAGGCCGCTTCGGTGAGTTCGACGTTGGCCTTGGTATCCAGGCCGATGGTGCGCAGCGCCGTGACGTTGCATTGCTGGCCGAGGCGCGACAGCACCGTGCCCGCCGCCTTTTTCACGTCGGTGTTGGCCGGCAGGCTGCAAGACGGCTGCGGTTCGCGTCCCGCCGCGACATCGGCCGTGTGGGTGGTGTCGGCACCGAAACAGGTGATGCCGATGGCAGGCTCGGGCGCCTGGTCGACCAGGAAATAGCCAAGCCCGTTGCTGCAGGCGGTTTCATAGCTTCGCACATGCACGGATTTGCCGTTGATGTCGGCCTTGCCGTCGGCCAGCAGCTTGGCGTCGTTTACGGAGCATGACAGCCCGAGCGATTTCGTCAGCGCCGCGGCATCGTTGAGGATCTGTTCCGGCGACGGTGTTGCCACCTTGGCCGCTTGCGACGGTGCCGCGACGATCATCGCCGCCACCAATGCTGCGCCCACCATCCGTTCCATCGTTCCTGTCCTTGCGTCGCGTTCGTTCGCCGCAGCATAGCCGAGCAAACGGTGCGCCCAAATGCGCATGCTGCCGCGGTCGGAACCATCGTGCGCGCGAGCCGTTCACCCGGACACATGAAAGCGGGAATGAATCCATGAACGGCATCATCTATCTGGTTGGACTCGTCGTCGTCATCGTCGCCATCCTGTCGTTTTTTGGGCTGCGCTGATGAGTTCCGCGAGCAATCCGCCCATTGCGGCGGCAAGCGACGGCTCTGTGCCGTTCGTGCAATGGTCGAGCGTGTTCGCAGGTGCCATTGCTGCGGCCGGTATCTCGTTCACCTTGTTGGCGTTCGGCGCCGGCATCGGCCTCTCGGTGGTCTCCACCGCGCCCACTTGGCGCGACTCCAGCGCCTGGCTGTGGATCCTGTCGGGATTGTTCCTGATCCTGGTGGCGCTGTGTGCTTTCGGTTTCGGTGGCTATATCGCCGGGCGGATGCGCGCCGCGTTCCGCACGCCGACGGTGCATGAAAGCGAGTTCCGCGATGGGGTGCATGGCCTTGTCACCTGGGGTCTTGCCATCCTGATCACGGCGATGATCGGTTTGGCGGGCGCGGCCGCCGTGACGCCGATGATGGCGCCTTCGGGCGGCACCATGGGGCCGGGCGCGTCGACCACAGGCGAGAACATCATCGCCTCGGAACTCGACGAATTGTTCCGTTCGACTCGCAACACGACCGACGCCAATCTTTTGGCCGCGCGCCGGGCCGAAGCCTCGCGCATCTTGCTGAAGAGCAACGGTCACGCCGGAATCAGTTCCGACGAGCGGAACTATCTCGCCACCATGGTCTACGACCGTACCGGCTTGTCGTCCGATGCCGCGGGGGCGCGTGTCGAGCGGGTGATTGCGGCTTCGGCGCAGGAACTGCATCGCGCCCGCGTGGCGGCGGTGTTGCAGGCCTTCATGATCGCTGCCGGACTTCTGCTCGGTGCCGCCATCGCGTGGTACGCGGCGGTCGAAGGCGGACGCGATCGTCAACGGGGCGGCATGCCGGCCTGGAACTGGCGCGCCGGCGGCGCCGGACACGTCCACGACACACGGATGTAATTTGATCTCCCTCGCGGGCGCGAGCCCGCGGGGGATTTACGCCAGCAGTTTGGGATCGATCGGCAAAGACCGGATGCGTGTGCCCGTCGCGGCAAACACGGCATTGGTCAACGCCGGAATCACCGGCGGCAGCGCCGGTTCGCCAAGGCCGGTCGGGTCGGCATCGCCCAACACGAAGGCGATTTCCACCGGCGGCGCTTGCCGGATGGTGAGCGGCGAGTGGCGGTCGAAATTGGTTTCCACCGCGCGGCCGTTCTCGATCGTGATCTTCTGGTTCAGCGCATGGGCCAGCCCGTCCATCACCGCACCCTGCACCTGATTTTCGGCGCCTGACGGATTGACGATCTGCCGCCCGACATCGATCGCCGCCCACACTTTGTTGACGCCAACGCGCCCGTCCTTGGCGACCGTGGCTTCCACCACTTCCGCCGCATAGCCGAGATGGCAATAGCTGAACGCCATGCCCAATCCGGTGCGCGGCGGCAGTTTGCGGCCCCAGCCTGACATTTGCCGCACTTTGGCAAGCACGCCAAGCACCCGCGCGGCCGAGAAGGTTCCTTGCTTCACCGGCTTTCCTTCCGGCTTGCCCAGCACCATAGCAGCGAACTCCATCGGATCTTTGCCCGCTGCGTGGGCGAGTTCGTCGAGGAATGACTGGAACACCCACACCAGCGCGTTGTCGCCCGGCGCGCGGAGCGGTCCCATCGGCACGCCGGTTTCGATCAGCGAGGTTCCGAACGACAAATTCGCCACGCGTCCGGCCGGAAACGATGAGGGATCGAGTCCGGCGCAACTGGCGAACTGACGGCCTTTGCCGAAACTGACGAAGGCGTGCTTCCAAGCGGTCAAGTTTCCCGCCGCGTCGAGCCCGCCGGTGATTTTGTGCCAGCCCGCCGGGCGATAGAAATCGTGCGCGAAATCGTCTTCACGGCTCCACACCAGTTTCACCGGCGCGCCGATCTTCTGCGAAATCGCACCGGCTTCGACCATATAGTCGTTCATCAATCGCCGCCCGAAGCCGCCGCCCGAGCGCGTGAGGTGGATGACGATATCCTTTTCTTTCACGCCCAACGTTGCCGCGATCAGTCCGCGCGCCGCTTCCGGCACCTGGGTCGGCGCCCAGAATTCGCAGACGCCATTGCCTACGTGCGCGGTGCAGTTTTGCGGCTCCAGGGTTCCGTGCGCGATGAACGGATAATCGTAGCGCGCTTCCACCACCTTCGCCGGCGCTTTCAGTGCCGCGTCGGGATTGCCATCCTTGCGATAGGTCCACACGGGCGGCGCGGCCAGAAGCCGGTCCGCTTCACTGGCGAAGAAGGCGCTCGAATGATGCGCATAGGGACCTTCGTTCCAGTCCACCTGCAACGCTTGCCGCGCTTTCTCCGCCCGCCACCAGCTATCGGCAACAATGGCGATGCCGGGCAACAGACCAGTCGAAACCGTGCCGCCTTCAGCTTCGAACGTATGGGCGGCGCTACCGGCAATGACAAACGCATCCTTGACGCCGGGCATGCGCCGGATCTCGTCGAGATTGGCGCGTTTCACCGAGCCGCCGAACACCGGGCATTTGTGGAACACGGCGTAATACATGTCCGGCACTTCGACATCGATACCGTAGAGCGGCGCGCCGCGCACGATCAGCGGACTGTCGATGCCGCCGACCCGCTTGCCGACGATCTTGAAGTCTTTCGGATCCTTGAGTTTGATGCTGGCAAGATCGGGTGCCTTCAGTCGCGCCGCCGCATCGACCAGCGAGCCATACACCGCGCTTTTGCCCGAGGGATGGCGCACGACACCGCCCGCCGTGGTGCATTCGTTCACCGCCACGCCCCAATCGCGCGCCGCCGCCGACACCAGCAGCATCCGCGCCGCCGCTCCGATCTGGCGCATCGGTGTATAGTTCTCCGTCGTCGCCATGCTGCCGCCGGCGAATTGGCCGGTGAATTTCTCGGCATCGAGATCGGCTTGCCTGATGACCACCTGCCGCCAATCGACATCGAGTTCCTCGGCGATCAGCATCGGCAGCATGGTTTTCACGCCTTGGCCGATCTCCGGATTTTTGGCCGTCAGCGTCACCGTATTGTCGGGTGCGATGGTGATGAAGGCGTTGAGTTCGCCGCTCTGCCGTGGCTTGCCGCGTCCGGCAAAATAATAGCCGACCAGCAGGGCGCCGCCCGCCGCCGCACTCACCACCAGGAAGGTCCGCCGCGTCGGACCGGGTTTGCTGAGCTTGGCGAGAACGGACGGCAGCATGTCACCCTCCCTCGGCGGCGAGCTTGATCGCTTGTTTGACGCGCAGATACGTGCCGCAACGGCAGAGATGGCCCTCCATCGCGTTCAGGATGTCGTCGTCGCTGGGATGCGGCTTCTGCGCCAACAGGGCCGTCGCGGCCATGATCTGTCCGCCTTGGCAATAGCCGCATTGCATCACATCGACCTTGAGCCACGCTTCGGTGATGCGTTTGCCGATGGCGGTATCGCCGATGCCTTCGATGGTGATGATCTTGGAAGAGCCTACGCTCGCCACCGGCGTCTGGCAGGCCTGCACCGGCGCGCCGTCGAGATGTACCGTGCAGGCGCCGCAGCGTCCGGCGCCGCAGCCGTAACGCGTGCCCTTGAGGTTCATGGTGTCGCGCAGCACCCACAACAGCGGGGTATCCTCGTCGACATCGACCTTGCGATCCTGCCCGTTGACGTTCAGCGTGTAGCGCATGGAAAGACTCTGACCAATTCCGGTAGGCGTGCCTTATACCAGAGCTTGGCGGGAAATCGCGTGGATATTACGTGGCCGCTGCAACCATTGCCACTCGCGAGGGTTTTGTGGGGTGAAGGAGCCCGCATGGCAGAGGTCCGGATCGGCATTTCGGGGTGGCGCTATCCGCCGTGGCGGGGCGTTTTCTATCCCGAAAACCTGCGCCAGAAGGACGAGCTGTCGTTCGCCTCGCATACGTTCCGCAGCATCGAGATCAACGGCACCTTCTACGCCCTGCAGCGCCCCGCGAACTTCTCCGCTTGGTACGATCAGACCCCGGACGATTTCATGTTCTCGGTCAAGGCGCCGCGCTACATCACGCATATCCTGCGGCTCAAAGAGGCGGATCAGGCGCTGGCCAATTTCTTCGCCTCCGGTCTTTTGGCGTTGAAGCAGAAGCTCGGCCCGATCCTGTGGCAGGTGCCGCCGAGTTACCGTTTCGATAGGGAGCACCTTGAGACGTTTCTCGCCGCCTTGCCGCATTCAACGCACGAAGCGGCGGCGTTGGCGCGCAAGCACGACGATGTCATCGCGAACGCCGTCGTCAAGACCGATGCCGATCGTCCGGTGCGCCACGCCCTCGAAATCCGCAACGAGTCCTTTCGCGATAAGGCGTTCATCGCGCTGTTGAAGAAATACGATGTGGCGCTGGTGGTCGCCGACACGGTCGCGTGGCCGTGCCTGATGGATGAGACCAGCGATTTCGTCTATTGCCGCTTGCACGGCTCCGAACAGCTTTACGTTTCGGGCTATACCGACGAAGCGCTCGACACCTGGGCGGCGCGCATCCGGGCTTGGACCTCGGGCGGCATCGCCGAGGGTACGCGGGTCGGCAAGCCGGGGCGGAAGCAAAAGCGCGACGTGTTCGTCTATTTCGACAACGACGCCAAAGTGAAGGCGCCGTTCGACGCAAAGACGCTGATCGAGAAGCTCGCCAAAGCGCTTCCAGGAAAAGTATGAAGCGGTTTTCCGTCCTGAAGCGCGACAAAAAAATAAAACCCGGCACGGCGTCCCGCACCGGGTTCCATTTCCCGACCAGCTTTTGACTAGAACGGGCTGCCGAAATTGTTCGGCAGTTTGCTGATGTCGACACCCGGTCCGAGATTGAGGACATAGACCGGCCCGAGATCGAGCGTCTGAGCCCCGCTGCTCAGTTGCATGCCGAAGCTGGTTGTTCCCGGCGCATAGTCGCTGGCGGCGACACCGCTGGCGAACACCCAGGTCCATTGGTCCTTGGGCGCCGTTGCCGACGACGTAGCAATAGCGGTGTATGGCGCATTCGCCAGATGCACGCCGAGTTCCGCGATCATCGCGGCCTGGGAACCCTGAGGCGGAACGGCGGCGCGGACCCGCACGGCGGCGAAGACGACATCGCCTTTTTTGATGGCCGCATTGATTTGCGATACGGCGCCGTCATCCCACGGATTGGCGCCTGGTTTGGCGATGACCGTTCGCAGGGCTTTTCCGCCGGTGACCTCGGCCGCAGCGATCGGCTGGCCAGCAACGTTGGGTCCGTAGGTGTAGAACGCGCCCGGATCGTTCACGAGCACGCCCTTGACCGGCAGCTTGCTGCGCAGCTTGGCGAGATCGGCGGCGTAGGCGGTTTCCGGTACCGGCGTAGCTACAGGGGCCGATGGTGCAGCCGGTGCGACGGCAGCGGTTTTGTTGTGCGGAATCTTGGCGCGATCCCAGTTCGGCCCGAGGTCGAACATGAACACAGGCCCGAGATCAACTACCTGATCGGCAGAGGCGAGATGGAGGACGAGATTGATCGCGCCCTTGGGATAATCGGAGTCGGCAACGCCTGAAGCGTAATATACGCCCCATTTGCCGTTAGGCGCCGCCGGTTCGTTGGCGAACGCGGTGTAAGGCGCCTTGGCCATCTGCACGCCAGCCTGCGAGAAGATGCCGGTGGTGGAGCCGGTCGGCGGCGTCTCGATGCGGGCATAATAGGCGACCAATATGATGTCGCCTTTCGCCACTGCTTGCGGCACGCCGAGGATGGCTTGGACATCCCACGGATTGGCGCCCTTGCGGACGGCCACGCGCGTGGCTTTGCCGCCCTTCACTTCGGCGTCGTCGCGCACGGTGCCGCCTTGCACGCTCCACGAGTCCCCGCTGGCGCTAAGAAACATGTGATCCAGCAAGTCGCCGCCTTTAGCGGTGTCGGCCGCTGGTGCCGACAAGGTCATCAGCGCTCCTGCACAGAGCGCCACAATCCATTTGTTCATGAGCCTCCCCCAAGAACTGTTGTTACCGTCTGCTCCAGTTGACGGACGTTGAGGCAGTATCCCTCCCGCCTGTAAGCGCTGTCGAGAAAGGGGAGACATTGATAACGCTATCAAATTTTGCCCTGAGGTCGCGGCCCGAGCGATGACCACCGCCACCACTGCAACGTCGACGCGAATCCGTAAGCGGGTGCACCTGCGACGGCTTTAGGCGGCGCCAAAATCGAAATCGAGCTGATCCGAAGTGTCGTCCTCGTCGGCAGGAAAATGCGACACCGTCACGCCCACCAGTCTGACGCCGTTCTCGAGCGGATAGATGCTGCGGGTCAGCGCCAGCGCCACTTCGTTGAGATCGGATTGCGCGGTCACCGCTTTGGTCAGAGTGCGGGCGCGCGTCACTTGGCGGAAGTCGGCGTATTTGATTTTCACGGTGACCGTATGGCCATAGGTGCGGGTCTTCTCGCACCAGGTCCAGACTTCGTCCGCTTGTCCCAGCACTTCCTTTTCGACCGCTGCCGGATCGGTGAGATCGGTGAGGAGTGTGGTTTCGCTGCCCGATGATTTGCGCGGCCGGTCCGGTTCGACGGGGCGTTCGTCGATGCCGCGTGCGATATCGAAATACCACGCGCCCGAGCGGCCGAAATGGCGGGTCAAAAATTCGATCGTCTGCTGCCGCAAATCGGCGCCGGTATGGATGCCGAGCTTGTTCATCTTCTCCGCCGTCACCGGCCCGACGCCGTGGAACTTCGCTACCGGCAGGGTGGCGATGAAGCGCTCGCCCATCGCCGGCGAGACGACGAACTGGCCGTTCGGCTTTTTGTAGTCGGATGCGAGCTTGGCGAGGAACTTGTTGTAGGAGATGCCGGCCGAGGCGGTCAGTCCGGTCCATTCGAAGATACGGCGGCGGATCTCGCTGGCGGTGTCGGAGGCGCTCGGCAGATGGCGCTGATTGGCGGTGACGTCGAGATAGGCTTCGTCGAGCGACAAAGGCTCGACCAGCGGGGTGTATTCGAGGAAGATCGAGCGGATCTGGCGCGACACGCCGCGATAAACCTCGAACCGCGGGGTTGCGAAGATCAGCTCCGGGCATTTGCGCAGCGCCGTCGTCGACGGCATCGCCGAGCGCACCCCGAACTTGCGCGCCTCATAACTCGCCGCCGCCACCACGCCGCGCGCCCGGGGGCTGCCGACCGCCACCGGCTTGCCCCTGAGTTCCGGTTGGTCGCGCTGTTCCACCGACGCAAAAAACGCGTCCATATCGATATGGATGATCTTGCGGACAGGATCGGACATCGGGAACAAGCGAAGCAGTCCTTATCACTATACTGGTTCGGTCTCTGGATGGCTTCCGTAAGGACGATGGCACGCGAAGACGCGGAGTCGCGGAGATGTTTTGATTCTGGGGCCGCTTCTCTCTTCGGCGAAATGCTCATTCCCTCTGCGGCTCCGCGTGAACCGCAATTCTCTCGTAATGGGCTGATATGCAATTTCCGGAAACAATGATTTCCGATTATTTCGTCTATTTTCCTTCTCGGTCGGCGCCTACATTCCCGGCGTTGTCATTCGAAAGGACCCCGCCATGTTCCGCACTGCCGCTGCCATTGCCTTTGCCGTTGCCGCGTTCGCGCCCGTCGCGTCGGCGCAGGTCGCCGATTCCGATCCGGGCAAAGTGCAGGCTGGAACCTATACGCTCGATCCAAACCACGCCCGCGTGCTGTTCGCGGTTTCGCATATGGGCTTCTCGACCTGGTACGGCGATTTTTCCGGCACCACCGGCACGCTGAAGCTTGATCCCAAGAATCCCGCCGCCGCCGCGCTCAGCGTGACGATCCCGGTCGCGTCGGTCACCACCACCAACGCCGTGCTCGACGGCGAACTCAAAAGCGCCGATTGGTTCGACGCCGCCAAATTCCCCACTATCAGCTTCACCACCACCAAGGTCACGGTAACGAGTCCGACGACCGCGCGCGTAACCGGCAACCTGACGTTTCACGGCGTGACCAAGCCGGTCGAGCTTGATGCCACCTACAAAGCCTCCGGCACCAATCCGATGTCGAAGGCCGTGACCATCGGCTTCGAGGTCAAAGGCAGCTTGAAGCGCAGCGATTTCGGCGTGACTAAGTACGTCCCGCTGATCGGCGACGACGTCACCCTGATCATCTCGGCGCCGTTCGAGAAGAAGTGATTATCCCGCCAAATACCCCATCGCCTTGGCGCGGCCGAGGGTCATCAGCGGGAAGTAGTGGCAGTAGAGGCCGTAACGCAGCATGAAGGCTCGGCTCAGTTCGGGCCCTTGCTGCAGGCGCTTCTTCACTTCGGGATCGCTGACCTTGATCGTCTGGCCGACGCCGTAGCCGGGGAAGCCGGTGCCGGTGTATTCCATCTCGATCCAGGTGCCGCCTTGCTGATGTTCGATGAGGTACAGAAGCCCGCGTTCGATCGCGCCGCGGTCCTTGGTCCGGTTCGCCGACAACAGCGCCATTAGCGCCCACGCCGTTTGTGACGCCGTGACTTTGCCATAACCGGCTTTCGCCGCATCCATATAGCTTTCGCAAGATTCGCCCCAGCCGCCGTTCGACTGCTGGCGCGAGATCAGCCAATCGCAAGCGCGCCCGATCGCCGGCCGGGTCATGTCTTCGCCGATCGCCTTCAGGGCGGGCATCACCGCGCCGGTGCCGTAAAGATAATTCACGCCCCAGCGCCCGAACCACGGCCCTTCGGCTTCCTGTTCGCGCGCGAGATAGGCGAGCGCGCGCACCATCGCCGGATGATCGCGCCCCAAGCCGAGGCCCGCGAACGCTTCCACCACATGTGCAGTCACGTCGACCGACGGCGGGTCAAGCGCCTCGCCGAAATCGCAGAACGGAATCTTGGTCAGGATCGCCTTGTTGTTGTCCTTGTCGAACGCGCCCCAGCCACCGCCTTCGCATTGCATGCCGATCAGCCAGTCGACCGCGAGCTGGATCTGCTCCTCGATGCCGCGCTCCTGCCATTTCTTCTGCTTGCGGAACGGCGCCAGCGCGATCAGTGCCGCGGCGGTGTCGTCGACATCGGGATAGCAGAGATTGGCGTATTCGAACGCCCAGCCGCCCGGCTTCACATGCGGTAGCTTCACACTCCAGTCGCCCTTCACGCGCACCTGCCGCGCCAGCAGCCATTCGACGGCCTTGTCGATTTCCGCTTCGGTCTTGTCGACCGCGGCGGCATCCTTCACCGCCATCAGCATCAGGATGGTGTCCCAGACCGGGCTGTTGGTGGCCTGAATGAAAGTGGCCTCGCCGACATCGACGCGCCAGCCCGGATCGTTCAGCCCGGCAAGGCCTTTCGCCATCACCGGATGGGCAGCGCTATAGCCTTCCGCATGCAGCGCCATTAGTCCGTATACCCACGGCGGCTGGATGCCGCCCCAGGCGCCGTCGGCATCCTGATGGGCGATGATCCATTCCAGCGTCTGCTTCACTGCCGGGCCGCGCCACAGCGACAAGCCCATGAACGAGCCCATCTCCTGCAATTCGTGCAGCACTTTGTCGGCGCCGCGGAAGAAGGAGTCCCACGCATCGGCGCTGGCTTTTTTCGGCAACTCGTAATCGAACGCATCGCGCCCGCCGGGAAACAGCGCATCGAGCCGGCAGCCCGGCGGCAGTGGCCGCGACGGGCGGCGGGCCGACAGAATGGTAATCGGCATCAGCGTGGCGCGGGCCCATTGCGCGAAATTGTAGATGCAGAATGGGAACCAGGTCGGAAACCAGATCACTTCCGGCGGCACGTTGGGCGTTTTCACCCATGGCCATTCACCGATCAGCGCCAGCCAATAGCGGGTGAAGACGCGGATATTGCGAAGCCCGCCTTTGGAGCGGATCCAGGCGAGCGCTTTCGCCAGCGCCGGTTCGTCATCGGCATGGCCAAGCGAGCGCAGCGCCGCGTAGGCTTCCACGGTCGCATTGATGTCGCCGTTGGGCGCGCCGCGGAACACATCCCAGGCGCCGTCGGGACGCTGGGTGTCGAGCAGGGCCTGTCCCAGCCGCGGCCGCAGCGGATCGTTTTCGAGACCCATGAACCACAGCGCGAGGCACCATTGCGCCTCCATGCAGGCGTTGGTTTCCGCCCGCCCGACCCAATGCCCGTCCGGGCGCTGCGTCGCCTTCAGCCAATCGACAGCGCCGTCGATGCTGGCCGAAAGTGCCGCCGAAAGATTGGACCCTACTTCGCTCACAACCGACTCCCGAATACCCCGGCTCCCATCAGGGGATCGCTTAGCACGAAAAGGCGAGGCTGGTAATGAACTTGGCGCAAGAGAGCACAGTCAGATTCCTGGCTTTTTGCCCCGCGCGCTCTGCCCCGCGGGCCGCGCGCTCTGCCCCCGCGCGCGCGACAACCTCGACGTTGGCACTCAGCGCGTGGGGGAAGTCCGGCGAAGCCGGGAAGGGGGCTCGTATGCAGCGCCGCCGCGCCATTGGGAATTTCCCCGCCCGATGTGCTAGGCCGTAGGGCACACAACGAGAAGTGGCGGATTTCATGCTTCCATGGGTCGAACTGGGCCGGACAACCGTACCGGGCGATAGCGCCGAGCTCCGGCTGATGCAGCGCGGCGGCGAGTTCGCGATCATGGTCGGGCCGATTGCGCTGATGAACAGCCGCATGACCGGCTCCGAGATCGCCTTAGCAGACGTGGCGTGCGAGCGCCTCAACGGCCGCCGCAATGTCCGTATGCTGATCGGCGGTTACGGCATGGGCTTCACCTTGCGCGCGGCGCAGGCCGGACTTGGCACCGATGCGCAGATCGTGGTTGCCGAATTGGTGCCCGAAGTTCTCGCCTGGGCGCGCGGCCCGATGGCGGAGCTGACCGCCGGCAGTCTCGACGACCCGCGCGTTTCGATCCACGACGGCGATGTCGGTGCCGCCATCCGCGCCGCGCGCGCCGGTTACGATGCCATCCTGCTCGATGTCGACAACGGCCCCGACGGCCTCAGCCGCGATGCCAACGAAAAGCTTTATACCCGCAACGGCCTCGAAATCGCGCGCCAGGCGCTGAAGCCGAATGGCATCCTGGTGGTGTGGTCGGCCGCTCCCGACCTCGCCTTCGCCGCCCGCTTAACGCATTCCGGCTTCGCCGTCGAAGAAATCACCGCCCGCGCCCACAAAGGCCGCGGCAGTCGGTATGTGATTTGGGTGGCGAAGAAGGCGCGGTGAGCGACGCTCCTTAGCAAGATTATCACGCGTTTTCTGCCCTCGCGGGCACAACGAGCTCGCCATCCGCACTCAGACCGCGGGGGAAGTCCGCCGAAAGGCGGGAAGGGGGCTTCATTCTGATAATTGGTTCAGAGAGGAATGCTAGGCTGTGGAAACCCACTAACATTCCGGGATGCGGTCAATAGGTTGCCGGACAGCCATAAGGCACTCGGCATAAAGATCAAGGATGGCCTTTCTGCTATTCACGTTTTCTTCCTTCGCTCGAATGAGTTGCATCAGCTTTAATGCTATTTCTTCCGGCGAATTCTCTCCTATGTGGACTACTGTTTGGTCCGTCATTTATTTCATCCTGTTTAAGGGGGAACCCCTCACTAGGGTTCGAATGACATCGATTCTATCAATAACTGCGGTTGCTTTGTGAGCATGTCCATAAACATACATCGCTATCCGAAGATGTCATCGGGAAAGCAATTGCGACTAATCAGAATTTTGCCAAGAGCAGAATTCTTGTGCCCCGGTTCGTTGACGTATACCCGAAGTTTCTTGCCTTTCTCTGCCGTCACCAAAACCGTCTTTAAGACTTCATTGCGCCCGATCTTTTTTAGTGCGGCATTCCGTTTGCGAAGAAGCTCTGCTAGTTGTGCATACGTAATGCACGCAATTTCGCGTAAGCCCACGCAAACCAGCGCGATGAAGCATTTTGGATTTGATCTTGCGATCGCTTCAATTTCGGCAATGTTCTCCGGCTTAAAAGTGAATTGGTATTCGTTGAATGGCCCAACTGCCTCGCAGCGATACTTGAAGTAAACAGCAATGTCGTCATTCACTTTGTAGGCTGCTCGAGTGATTTTTCCGCCTACCTTTAGCGAATTTATTGCAGTGAAGAGTTTGTGTTCGGCAATTTGGATGAGTGCTGCGCCGTGGTATAAGTGCTCCTTGTCGATTTTCATTTAGTGCCCCCCCACGAATCGATATTCAGTCCCTAATTATGACGTAGTGATTTGTGGTTGGTGCGATTGAGTATGGTTGTCGTTTGCATTTAGGCGCGGAATTGAACCGAAATATTTATTGCCGTTTCTAGTGCATGACGTAAGCACTCGTTACTCATCCCAGATCGGATTTGGTTGTTGCGCCCTCTTGAATCCACCCCAATCGTACTTACATCAAACAAGCTGTTTGACCGCGCCGGAGACATCTCGGTTTCATGAGACGCAGTAGCGTTTGCATGTGTGCGAAGTCTGGAATGATTTGATTTCAATTTTGGACGCTGGCACTGCTTGAGCGTCGTTTGTGTATCCAACAGAGAAAGGCGTTTATCGCGCCGCGTCCGGCACTTGCGCCGGAAATCGCCGAATTGAATTCACGTTTTCGCTGATCGGCTCGGCCGCGCGAAGTCTGGAACGATTCGATTTCGTTTCTGGACGCCGGCGCGCCGAGCAAACCCGGCGCGCCACGCCGTGTCACGCCTTTTGGGAGGTGCTGCCCGTTCCGGCGAAAATGAACGTGAACATGCGATCGTCCGTGTCGCCGCTGGCGTTGCCAGTCTTGAGATAGCATTCGTAGTTGTGGAGTTTGACGATGACCGCGTTATCGCGGGTATCGCCATCGGACGTATAGATTTGCGTCACCGCCCCGCCGCTGATCTTTTCAAACGCAGGACGGAACGAGACGAGGTAGTGACCTTTCGACGGCTTGGAGACCGTGAACTCCGATCCGTTGAGGACGCTGCCATCGGCATTGACGGTACCGGCAATAATTCGATCCATGTTTCCCTCCGTTGTTCCAAGGAGGGATAATTGCTACCACAAGTAGCGTTACATTGCAGCTACAAGTTGCACTGCATATCGGGCGACATCAATGTCTTTTGCCCATGCAGACAGCCCGCTGCCAACCGTTTGGCGGCAGCTCGTTTCTTCACTGGCTTGGTTCGGGAGAGTTGGCTGGGGGACTAGGATTCGAACCTAGACAGGCAGAGTCAGAGTCTGCAGTCCTACCGTTAGACGATCCCCCAACGGAGGGGGCGCTTCTAGCCTTTTTTGGCCTCCGATTTCAAGGATATGCACGCGCCGGTCTGGGGGTGATACGGTCGCGGGGGTGCGTCGCAGCGCGCGGCGGCTGAAATCCGGTCATAAGCGGGCGGCGGCAGCCGGTCTGGCGAAGCCTGGCGGGGGCGTAACGGTATGGGGTCATTGGAAAATCCGGGCAAAAGGCGGCGTCGGCGGGGACGCGCGCCGGTGCTGGCGGCCCTGGACCTCGGCACCAACAATTGCCGGCTTTTGATCGCCATGCCCGGCCCCAACGGGTCGATGCGGATCGTCGATTCCTTTTCCCGCATCGTCCGGCTGGGCGAGGGGGTGGTCGGCACCGGCCTGTTGTCCGAGGCGGCCATGGACCGCACCGTCGCGGCCCTCAAGGTCTGCGCCGCGCATATGGACAAAGCCAAGGTGAGGCACGTCCGGGCGGTAGCCACCGAGGCCTGCCGCCAAGCGGCCAACGCACCCGTTTTGGTAGAGCGTGTGGCCCGCGAGGCCGGTATCGCGCTCACCGTCATCTCGTCTGCCGAAGAAGCGCGGCTGGCAGCGCTGGGTTGCGCCCCGCTGATCGGCGAGGAGTTCGACGGCGCCCTGGTGTTCGACATCGGCGGCGGCTCGACCGAGGTGATCTGGCTGAAGCGCGAGAACGGCAAGGCGCTGATCACCCATTTCGCCTCGGTACCGCTGGGGGTGATGACCCTGTCGGAGACCAACGGCCATGCCCGGATCGACGGCGACGCCGCCCGCTACGCCGCCATGCATGAGGACATGAAGGCGCGCTTCGCCCCCGTCCGCCGCGATATGGAGCGCAAGGGCGTGTTCGAGGAGGGGCGCCATCACCTGCTCGGGACCTCGGGAACCGTCACCACGCTGGCGGGTGTGGTGCTGAAACTGCCGCGGTATGTGCGCTCCAAGGTGGATGCGTCGTGGCACGATTGCTCCGACGTGCTGGCGCTGACCGCCGATTTGGCCAAGATGGACCGCATGGGGCGGGCGCAGCTCGGCTGCATCGGTCCCGAACGGGCGGATTTGATCCTGCCGGGATGTGCGATATTTACCGCCATCCATGATATCTGGCCGTGCACGCGGCTGCGCGTGGCGGACCGGGGATTGCGCGAAGGCATCCTCCGGGAACTGATGGCAGAGGCACGGCGATGACAGGCAATGACCGGCGAGTACGCACGACGCGGGGGCGGACGGCCTCGTCGGTACGCTGGCTCGAGCGCCAGTTGAACGATCC
>JAHFQC010000020.1:65367-67109 GCA_023259375.1 Alphaproteobacteria bacterium | reverse complement strand
TCGACGGCCATATCATGGTGCAGTCGGCGTCGGGCCAGCCGCTTTCCGATTACGACGCGCTGGCGGCGCGCATCGCCAAGGTCAAAGGCGTAACCCACGTCACGCCGATGGTGCAGGGCTTTGCCGCGGTCGATGCCAACGGCGTTGCCACCGGCGTGCAGATCCGCGGCATCCGGCGCGCCGATGTCGAGGCGCTGACGATGGTGTCGAAGTCGCTGCCGCCCGCCGCGTTGCGGGCCTACGGCGAGGACACCGTGCTGGTCGGTGCGCGGCTGGGACAGCGCATGGGTCTTTATCCGGGATCGGACATCAAGATCCTCGGTCTGCACGGCGACGTGACGCCGTTCGGTACCATGCCGCGGGCCAAGGTCTATTCGGTCGCCGGTCTCTTCACCATCGGCATGAGCGAGTACGACAAGACCATCATCTACATGCCGCTGGAAGAAGCGCAGCTCTTCTTCAATTACGGCGACGCCGTGCCCAGCCTCGAAGTAATGACCACCGATCCCGATCAGGTCGATGGCATCGCGGCGGACATCGAGAAAGTGGTCGGCAGCGGCGTGCGCGTACTGACCTGGCGCGATACGCAGTCCACCTTCTTCGACGCGGTGCAGGTCGAGCGCAATGTGATGGCGCTGATCCTGACGCTGATCGTGGTGGTGGCCGCGCTCAACATCGTGTCCGGCCTTTACATGCTGGTGAAGGACAAGTCGCCCGACATCGCCATCCTGCGCACCATGGGCGCGACGCGCGGTGCGGTGATGCGCGTTTTCCTTATCACCGGCATGAGCATCGGCGTTTCCGGCACGTTCATCGGCTTTTTGATCGGTGTCCTGTTCTGCAGGTACATCGAGACGATCCGCCAGATCCTGATGAAGCTGACCGGCACCAATCTGTTCAATCCGGAAATCTATTTCCTGTCGCACATGCCGGCGCGGATGGACCCGCTGGAAGTGGCCGTGACCGTTTTCGTGGCCTTGCTGCTGAGCTTCCTTGCCACGCTGTATCCGGCTTGGCGGGCGGCGCGGCTCGATCCGGTGGAGGCGCTGCGCTATGAGTGATCCCGCCATGGAAGCCGCCCTCTCGCTCGAGAACATCGTCCGTATCTTCAAGGAAGGCACGGCCGGTCAGCTCGAGATTTTCCGCGATGCTTCGGCAGCCCTGATGCCGGGCGAGATCGTGGCGCTGGTCGGCCCGTCGGGGGCCGGTAAGTCGTCGCTGCTCCACATCGCCGGACTGCTCGAATCCCCAACCTCGGGCGACATTCGCATCAACGGCCAGTTGGCCGCTACGATGAACGACGATCAGCGCACTGCCATCCGTCGCGAGACCATGGGCTTCGTCTATCAGGCGCACCATTTGCTGCCGGAATTCACTGCGCTCGAAAACGTCATCATCCCGCAGATGATTGCCGGCAAGCCGCGCAAAGAAGCCGCCGTGGAAGCCTTGCGCCTTCTGACCGTGATGGGTCTTGCCGAGCGCGCCGATCATCGTCCGGCGCAACTCTCCGGCGGCGAGCAGCAGCGCGTCGCCATCGCCCGCGCGCTGGCCAATCATCCGCGCATCCTGCTGGCCGACGAGCCGACCGGCAATCTCGATCCCAAGACGGCCGCTGGCGTGTTCGACGCGCTGGTCACGCTGGTGCGCTCGGAAGGTGTCGCGGCGCTGATCGCCACCCACAATCTGCAACTCGCCGCCAAGATGGACCGCGCCCTGGTCCTGCACGAAGGCCGTCTGGTCGC
>JAHFQC010000020.1:0-65357 GCA_023259375.1 Alphaproteobacteria bacterium | reverse complement strand
AACCGTCATGGCCGGGCGTTCGACCCGGCCATCCAGTGCCAGGGTAACTACCGGCGCAGCTCCAGATTTCACCACCGCCTGGATGGCCGGGGCGAGCCCGGCCATGACGAAGAGTTACGCCGCCATAGCCCAGTTGATCGCGTAGCGGCAGTGCAGGTCGATTGAGGAGAGCAGCGGCAGCGGCGCTTCGGTCAGCAGCACCGGCAGTTCGGTGCAGGCGAGCAGCACGCCTTCGGCGCCGCGCTGTTTCAGCTTATTGATAATGGCGATGAACGCGGCGCGATCCTCGTCGGTGTAGTTGTCGCGGCACATGCGGGTGAAGATCGCCGTGTCGATATAGCGGCATTCGTCGTCGCTCGGGATCAGCACTTCGGCGCCGCTCTTTTCGGCGATGCGGCCGCGGTAGAAATCTTCGTTCATGGTGTGCCAGGCGCCAAGCAGGGCGACCTTTTTGTAGCCGCGGTGCTTGACCTCGTAGGCGAGGGCATCGCCCAGATGCAGCAGCGGCACCGGCACGGCGTTCTGCACGGTATCGGCCATGCGGTGGATCAGGTTCGAGCACATCAGGATGGCTTCGGCCCCCGCCGCCTGCAGCTTGGTCGCCGCGCCCGACAGGATCGCCGCGGCATCATCCCAGCGGCCCGAATGCATCGCGCCTTCGAGATCGGCGAATTCCACGTTGTAGATCACCATCTGCGCGCAATGCAGGCCGCCCAGCCGCTGCGCCACTTCCTGGTTGAGGATGCGGTAGTACTCGATGGTCGAGGTCCAGCTGGTGCCGCCGATCAGGCCGATGGTTTTCATGGGATTTCCACAACGCATACAGGGTGACGGGAAGGATGCTTTACCCGCCGAGCAATCCGGTGCAATTGTTCTATTGCTGGCCGAACAATTCGAAATTGTATGACGCACAATCCCTACCGCCTGGACTGGCTGCCCGACCTCGAAGGCCGCACCGGTGACGTTTACCAAGCCATCGCCGACGCCATTGCCGACGACATCGCCTCGGGGCGGCTGAAACCGGGCGCCCGGCTGCCGCCGCAGCGCCTCTTGGCCTACACGCTGGATCTCAATCCAGGCACGGTGAACAAGGCCTACCGCCTCGCCATGCGGCGCGGGTTGCTGTCGGGCGAAGTGGGGCGGGGCAGTTTCGTGCGCGGCCGGGCCGGCGGCATTTCCTGGCCGAATGAGGACCCTTACGCCCGCGCCATCGATTTCTGCGACAACTACCCCTGCGCGATCAAGAACGCCGCCGTGATCGCCCGCCAGCTCGACGCCGTGATGAAGGCGCCGTACTTCGCCCAACTGCTGCAATACCAGCAGAACAGCGCCTGGGAGGACCATCGCACGACTGCCGCCGCCTGGGTGTCGCGTTTCGGCGTGACGGCGGAGTCGCGCACCACCTTGATCACCTCGGGCGCCTTGCACGCCGGCTTCCTCAGCCTGATGACCTTATGCCGGTCGGGCGACACCATCCTGGCCGAGGAATTCACCTCCCAGGCCCTCAAGGGCGCGGCCCAGAAGCTGAAGCTCAAGCTGCTCGGTATCAAGATGGACCGCCAGGGGATCGTGCCCGACCATCTCGAAAGCCTGTTGAAGTGCAACAAGGCTGCGGCTGTCTATCTGGTGCCGACGCTGCACAACCCGACTGCCACGCTGCTCTCGCTCAGCCGCCGCAAGGCGGTCGCCAAGATCCTGGAGCGCCACGGCGTGCCGCTGATCGAGGACGACATCTTCGCCCCGCTCTTGGAGGAACCGCTGCCGCCGATCGCCAGTTTCCTGCCCGGCGCGGCGTTCTACATCGCCGGATTGTCGAAGGCGCTGGCGCCGACCTTGCGGCTGGCGTTCCTCTCGGTACCGGAGCGCTTTTATCAGGATGCGCTCGCCAACCTGCGCATCACCAGCTGGCTGGCGTCGCCGCTGCTGATGGAGCTGGCGGCCAATCTCATTGCCCATGGCGACGCCGACAAGCTGATCAGGGACCAGCGTGCCGAGATCAAGCGGCGGCAGGGCGCGGCCAAGGAGGTCCTGGGCGACTTCGACCTCTCCATGCACCCCAACGCGCCCCACCTCTGGCTCAAGCTGCCGGCGCCATGGCGCGCGGCCCAGCTCAAGGACGATCTCGCCCGGCGCGAAGTGCTGGTTGAGACGACCGACGCCTTCGTGGTCGACCGGGGCAATCCCACCCACGCCATCCGCATCTGCCTCGGCACCCCGCCGACATTCGAGCGGGTGAAGGAAGGCCTCGCAATCATCCGCGATACGCTGGCGGGGGCATGAACCCGGTCTCACGGGTGTGAACGCAACGGCCCCATGCGGCCCGCGCGGCTCTCGGGCTTGACACCTATGCTAGCCTTTCGGCCTCACCTGAAAGGACCCGTGTTTTGAGCCCGGTTTCGCTGCTGCTGTCGCTGTTTGCCGTCGATTTTCTATGCTGCGCCACGCCGGGACCGGCGTTCGTTGGGATTTCGCAGATTGCCGTCCGTTATGGCGCCCGGTCGGCGGTGGCGGCGACCGGCGGTTTGCTGGTTGCGGCCTGGATCTATTGCGCCGTCGTCCTGTCCGGGCTGACCATCCTGTTCCAGATCGTGCCCTGGCTCTATCTGGTGCTGAAAATCGCGGGCGGGGCTTATCTGGTCTGGATCGGCATCCAGTTCCTGCGCGCGGGCAAGGCGCCGGAGACGGAGGAGGCGAGCCGTGCCGAAACGCTTCCGGCTCTGGCCAGCGCCCGTAAGGGTATGCTGATCGGCCTCACCAACCCGAAGGCGATGGTCTATTTCGGCTCGATCTTCACCCTGTTCCTGAAACCGGGCTCGCCCCTATGGCTCGACGCGGCCGCGGTCGGGATCGTCACCTTCGACGTCGTGGTCTGGTACTGCTTCGTCAGCCTGTTGTTCAGCCGCAAGCCGGTGCGGCGCGCCTACCAGCGCATGGGGCACTGGATCGAGCGCGCCGCTGGCGCCGTGATGGTCGGCTTCGGCCTCAAGCTGGTGCTGACCAGGGGCTAGATTCCGTGGGCCTGGGCCGGGATGGCGGCCGACAATATCCCGCTTCGATGCACTGACGCTCCGCGCGTGCATGTGAGCGTCGGCATCATGGCGTACCAGAATCGGGATTCGCGCGCCCGAATCGATTCGATTCTTCTCGCCAGAGCGCCTTCAAGCGGACGGTCCGGATGCCCCGGCCTTTCTCAGCCAGTGTCGGCGGGAAACAGGATCTGTCTAGGCTGGTGACGGCGAGCAGTTCGGTGGAATAATACCAGGATAAAATTGGTGATCATTGGCAGCCACTCCACTAGAGAAACTCGGACAGTTAGGTGTATCCGTTTTGTTCTTGACAGAACATACGGCGAACACTAGGGTGTGAATAAGGCTGTGGACGCCCCGTGGATAGCCGATGGAGACGCTGATGGCTTGGTTGAAGGACGCCGTTGCAGGCATTGGTTTGATTGTGTTTTTTGCCTCCAGTTTTTTCCTCGCTGGGGCCGCGCAGACGCTTCTGACGATCAGCTGAGGCGCGCGCATAGCTGTGGATGGAACGCGCCGCGGTCTTCTGGCCGCGCCTCTCACGCCATAAACCTGTCGGGAGCACGGGAGTGAGCCATGACGGGTGGGGCAGAGAGGAAGGATGTCGTCCCTCCCACCACGTCCGAATTGCATGCCGCGCTCGGCAACAGCACCTCGGCGTGGCCGCAGATCATGAGCGGACTCGAGGAGCTGTTCGGCCCCTTGGTCCAGGAGTGGCGTCCGTCGGAGCTGGCGTTCGGCCGGATGTGTCTGGTCCGCCGCCGCGATAAGACGATCATCTTCCTGATGCCGATGGCCGGCCGGCTTCTGGTCGGAGTGGTGCTGAACGGCTACGCCTTCCAGCTCGCCATGCGCTCTGACCTCCGTCCGGCGATCAAGCAGATGCTGGCCGACACCAAGCCGACCGCCGAAGGGCGGGGCATCCGCTTCGTGGCCAAGACCGAGGCCGACGTCGCCGAAGTCCTCACCCTGGCCCAGTGCGTCGTCGAGGCGGAGGACTGAATGGCTGCCGTCAAGAAGGTCAAGAAGTCCGCCCCGAAGAAGAAGCCCGCCGTTGCCAAGGCGCCCGACCCGGCGGTTCTGGCCGCCGAGATCGGTCCGGCCGCTTCGGTCTGGGACGCGGTGGTTGCGGCGGTCCAGGCCATCGTGCCCTGTGACCTCGACTGGCGCCCGGCCAAGTTGCCGTTCGGGGTTTATGCCGTCCTGCGCAAGAAGGACCGCAATCTGGTCTACCTCATGCCCCAGCCGGGGGCGGTTGAGGTTCGCGTCATGCTCGGTGAGCGGGCTTTCGGTCTGGCCACGGCGGCCAAGCTGCCGGCCCGGATCAAGAAGCTGGCGGGGGAGGCCAAGATCTATCCCGAGGGACATTACATCCAGATCGCCCCCGCGACCGCCGCCGACGTGCCGGGGATCGCGAAGTTGGTGGAATATAAGCTGGAGCGCTTCCTGAAAAGTGGCTCCCGGTTTTCGGATAAGAAGCGCGACCATAAAATAAAGTGCGCCGAAGGAGTGAGTTTTGGCTGACGGGAAGAAACCGGCCGGGTTTGTCCATCTCCGGGTGAAGAGCGCCTACTCGCTGATCGAGGGCGCGATCCGCCCCAAGGAGCTGGCCAAGCTATGCGTCGAGAACGCCATGCCGGCGGTGGCCGTCACCGACGTCAATCAGGTGTTCGGCGTGTTCGACTGGACCGACACCGTGGCCAAGGCCGGGGTGCAGCCGATCGTCGGGGTGATGCTGGCGGTGGATCTGGTGGGCGGTTCGACCCTCGGCTCCCGCCCCAAGCCGCCCTATCTGCCGATCTATGTCCAAAGCCCGGCTGGCTATCAAAGTCTCTGCAAGCTGCTGTCGAGCTGTTATCTCGATGTCCCCGCCGGCGACTGGCCGCACGTCACGGCCAAGACCCTGGCCGCGTACAACGAAGGCATCATCGCGATCACCGGCGGTCCCGGCGGTCCGCTCAACAAGCTGGTCGAGACCGGTCAGATGGATGCGGCGGCGGAGCTGCTCGACACGCTGTCCACCATCTTCCCGAACCGGCTGTACGTGGAATTGCAGCGCCACGACCTGCCCGAGGAGCGTGCGGCGGAAGGCGGGCTGATCGATCTGGCCTATGACAAGAAGCTGCCGCTGGTCGCCACCAACGATTGTCACTTCGGCAAAGCCGACATGTACGAGGCGCACGACGCGCTCTTGTGCATCGGCGACGGCACCTATGTGTCAGTGGAAGACCGCCGCCGGGTCACGCCCGAACACCGCTTCAAGTCTGCCGGTGAGATGGCGGCCAAGTTCGCCGACTTACCGGAAGCGATCGCCAACACCATCGAAATCGCCCAGCGCTGCGCCGCCAAGCCGATCAAACGGCACCCGCTGTTGCCGCTGTTCGAGCCGGTGTCCGGGCTCTCGGCGGAAGAGGAATTGAAGGCGCAGGCGAAATCCGGCCTCGAACGGCGCCTGGCCAAAAACGGGCTTTATGCCGACCGCAAGGCCTATGACGAGCGCCTGGATTACGAGCTCGACGTCATCATCAAGATGCAGTTCCCGGGCTACTTCCTGATCGTGTCCGACTTCATGAAGTGGACCCGCGCCCAGAACATCCCGGTCGGCGTTCGTGGTTCCGGCGCCGCCTCGCTGGTGGCGTGGTCGCTCGACATCACCAACCTCGACCCGTTGCGGTTCGGTCTCTTCTTCGAACGCTTCCTCAACCCGGAACGTATTTCGATGCCTGACTTTGACATCGACTTCTGTCAGGAGCGGCGCGAAGAGGTCGTGCATTACGTGCGCGACAAGTATGGCCACGACAAGGTCGGTCACATCCTGGCGCTGGGTTCGTTGCAGGCGCGCGCCGCGGTGCGCGACGTCGGTCGCGTGCTGCAGATGCCGCTCGGTCTGGTCGACCGCATCGCCAAGCTGATCCCGGGTCAGCCCGGCAAGCACATCACCATCGACGAAGCGATTGAGGGCGAGCCTCGGCTGCAGCAGATTGCCGAGCAAGAGCCGATCGCTCAGCGCCTGTTCGCGATTGCCAAGAAGGTGGAAGGGCTCTACCGCAACGTTTCGACCCATCCGGCCGGCGTCATCATCGGCGATCGTCCGCTCGACGAGCTTTTGCCGCTTTACCTCGATCCGCGCTCCGACGTGCCGGTGGCGCAGTTCGACTACAAGGGCTCGGAAAAATCCGGCCTGGTGAAGTTCGACTTCCTCGGCCTCAAGACCCTGACGGTGATCGCCAAGGCGCAGGACTTGATCGCCCAGCGCGGCATTGAGATCGATGCCGCCAGTCTCGATTTCACCGATGCGCCGACCTTCGAGATGCTGGCCAAGGGCGACAGCGTCGGCGTGTTCCAGTTGGAATCCACGGGCATGCGCGACCTGATGCGCAAGATGAAACCCGACCGCATCAACGACCTCGTCGCGCTTGTGGCGCTTTACCGCCCGGGTCCGATGGACTCGATCCCGAAATACATTGCCGTCAAGAACGGCAAGGAGGAGCCGGAGTACCTCCATCCCAAGCTCGAGCCGATCCTGAAAGATACTTACGGCGTCATGACGTATCAGGAAGACGTCATGCACATCGCCCAGGAACTGGCCGGCTACACCATGGGCCAGGCCGATAATCTGCGCCGCGCCATGGGCAAGAAGATCGTGGCGGAAATGGTCAAGGAGCGCGAACGCTTCCTGAAAGGCGCCTCCGAGCGCGGCGTCAAGCCCGAGATCGCCGAGCAGATCTTCGACCAGGCCGCCAAGTTCGCCGGTTACGGCTTCAACAAGGGCCATGCCGCGGCCTACGCCCACGTCGCCTACCAGACGGCGTATCTGAAGGCGCATTACCCGGTCGAATTCCTCGCCGCGTCGATGACCCTCGATATGGGTCAGACCGATCGTTTGAATGTCTTCCGCCAGGAGGCCCAACGTCTCGGCATTTCTGTGCTGCAGCCCGACGTCAACCGTTCGACGGCGGTGTTCTCGGTCGATGCCGAGAAGAAGGAAATCTATTACGCGCTGGCGGCGATCAAGGGAGTCGGCCGTCAGGCGATGGACCATCTGGTCGAGGTGCGCAAACAGGGCGGTCCGTTCAAGTCGCTTGCCGATTTCGCCAACCGCGTCGATCCCAAGCAGATCAACAAGCGGGTGGTGGAAAACCTGGCGCGCGCCGGGGCGTTCGACAGCCTCAACAAGAACCGCCGCCAGGTGGTGGAAGGGGCCGATGTCATTCTCGCGGCGGCTCAAGCGGCCACCAGCGAGCGCGAAAGCGGGCAGGTGAGCCTGTTCGGCGGCGGCCCCGCCAAGGCCGATTTGCGTCTGCCGGCGGTGAATGACTGGCCGCCGCACGAACGCCTTGGCGAGGAATTCGGCGCCATGGGCTTCTATCTGTCGGGTCATCCGCTCGACCAGTATCGCGTCGCGCTGAAGCGGCTGCAGGCGGTGACCTACGCCGAAGTGCTCGAAGACCGGCGCAGTGCTTCCACGCCAGTGCTAGCCGGCACGGTGATCCGCAAAATGGAGCGGCGCGGCAAGAACGACCAGATGTATGCGTTCTGCTCGTTCTCCGATCCCACCGGCATGTACGAAGTGATGTTCTTCTCCGAAGTGCTCGCCGCCACGCGCCATCTGCTCGATGCCGGCAAGTCGGTGCTGATCAAGCTGGTGGCGACCTGGGAAGGCGATGAGCTGAAGCTGCGGGCTACCTGGGTCAAGGACCTGGAAACCGAAGCCATGCATGCCGGCGAGGGCTTGCGCTTGCATGTCAACGACGAGGCTGCCATTCCCGGGATTGCCGGAGCGCTGAAAAATCCCGGCAAGGGCATCGTTACATTGGTGGTACCGGGAGGCCAGGGCGAAGAAGTCGAAATCGCCTTGCCCAAGCGCCACCAGGTCACCTCCGCCCTGAAGGACACCCTGCGCGTCATCCCGGGCGTGCTGGAGGTGGAGTCAGTGTAGGGGGGCACGGTTGCCCGAAAGGCACGGTGGGCCCGCATCGGTATAAGTCCCTATCATTTTTTACGGGTGTGGCGGCCCCGCCAGCTGCTTTTGATTACCGGTTATAGACTTTTTCCCGTCACTCTTCCCTCGAATGCTTCCAGCCTGGATTGGCGGAAACAGCATCAGGCTGATGCGGGGGCGCAACGCCGCGCCTGCAACGCACGATTGAAGAGGGAACGGTCAGATGAGCGTTTTGGAAGAAAAACTGCCCCCATGGTCGCAGGATCGGCGCGCCGTCGGTGAAATTGTTCATAAGCGCGTGGGCAGCGGTGTCGACAAGGCGCTGCTGGATGCTTATCGCGCCGCCGACTCCAGTCTGACGGTGATGCCGCCGGACGTTTTGGCGATCGAGCGCGTGAAATTCCGTCACGTCGCCACCGGCGATCTGTCGCCGAACTACTTCAAGGTCCAGGCCGAGATCATCAAGGAGATCAGCGGCAGAACCGATCTGACGAACTATCTCGCCAACGTCTATCCGAACTGGGCGGCCGGTCTGGTCAATTCGCTGCTGGATCACGCTCCGTTGTATGATCCCCGCCGCCGCGAACTCGTGAACAGCCTGATGAAGTCGGTGTTCACCGACGTGGCCGTCGTGGTGTACCACTTCATTGAGGCCGAACAGACCGAAGCGACGATCAAGGGCATTGGCGAAGGCCTCGATCATCTCGCCAAGGGTGACTTGACCCATCGCGTCACCGTCGAGTTGACCGGCAAGTTCGCCAAGTTGAAGACCGACTTTAACGCGGCCATGGACCGTCTGCAGGAAACCGTCCGCAACGTCCATTCGACCACGGGCCTGATCACCTCCGGTTCTTCGGAGATTTCGCAGGCTGCCGACGACCTGTCGCGTCGCACCGAACAGCAGGCTGCGTCGCTCGAAGAGACCGCTGCCGCACTCGAAGAGATCACCGCCACGGTCAAGAAGACCGCTGCGAATGCCCGCGAGGCTTCGCAGAGCGTGGGCAACGCCAAACAGGTTGCCGAGACCGGCGGCCAGGTGGTCGAGACCGCAGTCAACGCCATGGATGCGATTTCGCAGTCCTCGAAGAAGATCACCGACATCATCGGCGTGATCGACGAGATCGCGTTCCAGACCAACCTGCTGGCATTGAACGCGGGCGTCGAAGCGGCGCGCGCCGGCGATGCGGGCAAGGGCTTTGCGGTCGTGGCCTCGGAAGTGCGTGCTCTGGCGCAGCGCTCCAGCGAGGCAGCCAAGGAAATCAAGACGCTGATCAAGACCTCAAGCGAACAGGTTGGCGCGGGCGTCAAGTTCGTCGGCGAGTCCGGCCAGGCCCTGAAGCGCATTGTCGATCAGGTCGTGCAGATCAACACTCTGGTCACCGAAATGGCGCAGGCGGCCGAGCAACAGTCCACCGGCATCGAACAGGTGAATGCGGCTGTCGCCCAGATGGATCAGGTGACACAGCAGAATGCGGCGATGGTCGAAGAATCGACGGCGGCCTCGCGCAATCTGGCGCAGGAATCCAATCGTCTGGCCGAGCTCATGGGCTTCTTCACGGTTGGCGGCGAAGGACTGACGGTGAGAACCACTCGTCCCACGCCGTCAAGGGTCGCGCCGAAGCCCCCTCGGCCCGTAGCGGCTCCGCGGCGTGCTGCCGTCGGGGGATCTGCCGCGGCTCCGGCGCAGGAAGCGTCGAGCGATTGGACGGAATTCTAGCGGATGAGGGGCGGCCGCAAGGTCGCCCTTCCAAGTTCGATCGCAACAGGAAAGACCGATGACCGATATCGAACAAGGCGGACAGACCCGCCAGTACATCACCTTCGTGGCCAACGGCCAGGAATACGCGTCCGACATCATGGCGATCCGGGAAATCCGCGGTTGGACGGATACGACGCCGCTGCCGCACGTTCCCCATTATATTCGTGGCGTGATCAATTTGCGCGGCAATGTGCTGCCCGTCGTCGATCTGCGCGCCCGGCTCGGGCAAGGCATGACCGAAGCTACGGCCAAGCATGTCATTATTGTCGTCCGTGACGGCACCCGTACGACCGGCATGCTGGTGGATGCCGTTTCCGACATCATTACGCTGGCCTCATCGGACATACAGCCGCCGCCGGATGTGATGGACTCGGGCGACGATTCCGGCATCGAGGGGATTGCCATCCTCGACGGGAGAATGGTCACGCTGCTCACCACATCCAGTCTTTCGGCTGGCTTGGCCAACTGATCCGTTTCCGGCTGAGAGGCACCTGCCTTACATCCGGAACGTCTTGCCCAAGCGCAGTGAAAGCTGCGAGACGTGGCTTTGATAGTGGTGGCCGTCCAGGGTCGCGTCGTCGCCGGCCACCACGAGAAACTCCGTACCCGGAGCGAATTCCCAGCGGTAGCGGACCGACAGTCCGACCGCTTTGGAGATGTTGTCGTACTGCAGCTGCCCCCGCACATACATGTCGGGCGTGAAATTGAGGCTGGCGTCGACCGATCCCACTTGAATGGTGACATTGCCGTTCGGCATCTTCATGTCCTGCATCACGTGCCGTACGCCCAGTGACACCGTCTCGTTGGGATTGACGTTCACCGTCATGTCGGTCTGCAGCAGCTTGCCGCCGTAATACTTGCCGTACTGGACGTCGGCCACGGTCGAGATCAGCCGCGCCGGTGCGGTTTCGAAATGGGCGTGCCAAGTCGTGAAAGTGTATTCGCCCGCCGGTACGGTGATGTTGTGGGGCAGGGTGAATTCGGGCGTGATCTCGTGTTGCTCCCACATTTCCGCCCAGCCGTTGTCCCCCGAATTCAGATAGATGCTGAACGCAGGATTGAGCCCGATACCGCTTTGCCATCTGTCGTGAAGATCGGTGACCGCATCGCCCCATAGGCTGACTTCCCACCATCGCACCGCAGAGTCGCTCAGCCGTTCCCTGTAGGCGACGCGCGTCTGGTATTCGCGGATGCCCGGCCGCGACACGAACCCGAGGGCCGGATCGAAATTGTTGCCGACCTGCTTGAAGCGGAAATAGGTCGCCCATGGCTCGTTGGGCAGATCGATCTGGCCGCCGAACGAGTCGCCGTCTCCCGACGTCGATGACGAACTGTGTTGGTAAAAGAAATCGCCGCGGATCTGCTTGTTGCCGAGGAAATTCGATTTGCGGTACTGGAAATCCATGCCGCCGACGGTGTTGTCGGAGCGGCCGGTCGGATCGCCGTTGGTGAAGATGAAGCCGACCTTGGATTCGTCCAGCACCGGTGCCGTCACGCGTGCGACCGACAGAAGCTGCTCGCCGACGCCGGCGCCGCCCGCCGTCATCACGCTGAGGGCGCCAATGCCGTAGCCGTTGATGTCGCCGGACAGCTTGGCGCCGCCGAGGATGTTCACCGGCTGGCCGTCGACGATGCCAATGCGGCGCGAAAAGAACGGCGCGGCGTTGGCGTCGTTGTTGATGTTGATCGGCGCGCCGCCGAACTCGAACGCCGCGGCGTCCTGCAGGAAGAAGTCGCGCCGCTCGGGATAGAACAGCGAGAACCGTCCGATATTCACCTTGCGGGTATCGAGCGGCGCGTCGGAGAAATCGGTATTGTAGGTCAGCGTTCCGGTCAGCGACGGCGTGATCTTGTAGAACAGGTTTCCCGACGGCCGGAAGGAAACGCCGGTGTCGTTGCCGGGAGCGTCCCAGGTCTTGCGGTAGCGCGCCAGCCCGAACGCCTGCACGTCGATGCCGAGCCCGTCGCGCACGCCCGCGATGCCGGCGAGCGTCCCCGAGCGGCTGATGTCCTGCGAGACGATGGACTTGTTGATCGACGACCAGCGCACGCGTTCGTTCTTCTTGCGCACCAGCCGGAACAGGTCGAAGCCCCAATCACCGTTATGGCCGTAGGAAATGCTGCGGAACGGGATCACCACTTCGGCGGTCCAGCCGGTGGGCGTGATGCGCGCCTTGGCGCTCCACAGCGTGTTCCACTGATAGATCACGTCGGTGTTATTCTGGATTAGGCCTTCGCGGCGCGCGCCCAGGGGATTGACCTCGAACATGTAGCCGTTGCGGCGCGTCTTGTCGGGATCGAGATAGATGCGGACGATATCGTCGACATCGATGCCGCCGTCGCGCTGCTTGATGCGGGCGGTGACGGGTGCGGGGTCGTCTGCTTGGATAGCGAAGTAGAGATTGTCCTCGTCGTACAGCACGCGCACGACGGTGCGTTCGTCGGCGGCCGCACCTTCGTTGGGCTCGAGCTGATAGAACTCGCTGATCGCCGGGGCCTTGGTCCAGATCGCGTCGGAGATATCGCCGTCGATTGCCGGCGCCTGGGCCGTCGCGATGCGGGTCGCCACGGTCGAGGGACGCCACGTGCTGAAATCGTGCGGCGCTTGCACCGAACCGGAGGCGGCGGTCGTCGCGATGGCCGCGCCCGCCAGAATGCACCGTATGGGAGAAATCATTGTACGGAGAATCCGCTCCAACCCGGCCGACGAGAAGAGGTGACGAATGGGGAGGCGGCAAGGCGTTGTCGCGTCACATTCGCGTGTGAGCAGCTTGTGTCTCACCTCGGCGCCAAGGATGCCCGGACCCGCTTGATCGTGATTGGACATTCCTGCCGGAAAATGGCCGATGTCTGGTTATGGCCGTGAGCGAACTCGACATCCGGTTGTGGCGTGATCCCGTTCTGGGGCGGAGCGGGACGGAATTGCTGTCGGGGGCAGGGCGCCGGTTCGGCCCGCTAATCCGCAACGAAGTGACGATCGCGGCGGTGGTGAGCGGGGTCCTGCACCATCGCATAGGAGGCCGTGAAGCGGTTGCCGAAGCCGGGCAGGTGGTGTTGGTGCCCGCCGGCGAGGCGTTCTCGGGCGACGCCCGGGACGGGTGGTCGTGGCGGGCGTTCTATCCCGATCTCGATACGCTCGCCGACATGGCTTCGCAGCAGCCGGCAGGGCCTCCGCCGCGCGGACCACAGCCGGCGTCAGGCGGCGATATCGAATACGTCCGCCGGCTGATTACTTTGCATCGCGCCATCGAGGCGAACACCGACAATCCGCAGGCGCGCCAGCAGGCCTTCACCGAGGCGATGGGATTGGTGCTGGCGACCGGTGCCTTGTTGCCACGCCCGCGGCCGGAAAGCCGAGCCATCCGCCGCGCCATCGAGTGTGTGAAGGCGCGCTTCTCCGATCCCGAACTGAGCGTCGCCGAACTGGCCGCCGCGGCGGGCTACAGCCCCTATCATTTCATGCGCTCGTTTCAGGCCGTGGTCGGCGTGACGGCGCACGCCTATGTCGTGCAGTGCCGGATCCATGCGGCGCGGGCCTTGCTGGCCGAAGGTGTGCCTGCGGCCGAAGTCGCATCGATCGCCGGCTTCGCCGATCAGAGCCACCTGATCCGGCAATTCAAGGCCATGCACGGGGTCACGCCGGGCCAGTTTGCCGAGGGCTGCCGCCGCCGCGCCGAGCACCGTCCGGCCGCCGTCGGCGAGCGTTTGGGCGCAGTTTTGCAGCGCTGAGCCGTTTCGCGACGGCAATTTTCCTGCGCCAGGCCGTCGCCAGTTGTGTAAGTGCCTGTTTTTCCATGGTTCTGCTCCAAAATTGACGGCCATCACCCCTTGCCCCCGCCCGTTTCACCCCCTATAACCCGCGCCATTCCGCGCGCGAGGTTGGGTTTCGGGGGGAGTTCCCTCGTCCCCGTCCGGTGCCCCTCAAGGGTAACTCCTCGCGTTAGGTCCAACCGGAAAAGGAGACTTTTTCCATGGCACTGCCAGATTTCACCATGCGCCAACTCCTGGAGTCGGGCGCTCACTTCGGTCACCGCCAGCAGCGCTGGAATCCGAAGATGGCGCCGTACCTCTATGGTTCGCGCAACGACATTCACATCATCGACCTGACCCAGACCGTTCCGCTCCTGCACCAAGCGCTTAAGACGCTGCGCGATGTGGCGGCGGCGGGTGGCCGTATTCTTTTCGTCGGCACCAAGCGCCAGGCGGCTGAGCCGGTTGCGGCCGCGGCCAAGCGCTGCGCCCAGTACTACGTCAACCATCGCTGGCTCGGCGGCACGCTGACCAACTGGCAGACCATTTCGAACTCGATCAAGCGCCTGCGCATGATCGAAGAGACGCTGGAAAGCGGCCAGAGCTCGGGCCGCACCAAGAAGGAACTCCTGGGCATGCTGCGCGAGCGCGACAAGCTCGAGCGTTCGCTTGGCGGCATCAAGGAAATGGGCGGCCTGCCGAACATGCTGTTCGTGGTCGACACCAACAAGGAAAGCATCGCCATTGAGGAAGCCCGCAAGCTCGGCATCCCGGTGACGGCGATCCTCGACTCCAACAGCGATCCGGATGGCATCGCCTATCCGATCCCGGGCAACGACGATGCGGCGCGCGCGATTGCGCTGTACTGCGATCTGGTCGCCCGTGCGGTGATCGACGGCCTGTCGGAAAGCCAGATCGCGTCCGGCGTCGACGTCGGCGCGGCCGAGGTACTGCCCGATGCGGCCCCGGCGGCGACTGAAGGCGAGACTGCTGTTCCTGCTGCTCCTGCCGAATAATTCACACGGAGAGAGACAATGGCGGAAATCACCGCATCCCTGGTGAAGTCCCTGCGCGACCAGACGGGCGCAGGCATGATGGAGTGCAAAAAGGCGCTCACGGCGACGGGCGGCGATCTTGCTCAGGCCGAAGACTGGCTGCGTAAGAACGGCGCCCTTAAGGCCGCGAAGAAGGCCACCCGCACGGCTGCGGAAGGCCTGATCGGCCTGGCCGTCGAAGGCGGCAAGGGCGTGGCTGTGGAAGTCAATGCCGAGACCGACTTCGTTGCTCGCAACGACGAGTTCAAGGCGTTCGTGACCAACGTTGCCAAGCTGGCGCTGACCCATGGCGAAAGCCTGGACGCTTTGCTCGATGCCAAACTCGGTGGCTCTTCGGTTAAGGACGCGCTGACGGCACTGGTCGCCAAAATCGGCGAGCACATGGCCGTGCGTCGCGTCGCTTCGGTCGAGGCCGACGTCGTGTCGTCCTACGTCCATAACGCCGTGTCCCCGGAACTCGGCAAGATCGGCGTGCTGGTCGCGTTGAAGTCCACGGCCGACAAGGAAAAGGTCGCCGCTCTCGGCAAGCAGATCGCCATGCATGTGGCGGCCGCCTCGCCGATCGCGCTCGACGAAAAGTCGATCCCGGCCGACGTGCTCGCGCACGAAAAGTCGGTGCAGGCCGAAATCGTCGCCAAGAAGGCGGTGGGCAAGCCGGCCAACATCGTCGAGAAGATGCTCGAAGGCAGCCTGCGCAAGTACTACGAGGAAGTCTGTCTCCTGGATCAGGTCTACGTCATCGACCAGAAGTCGAAGATCTCGGCCGTGCTCGAAGCGGCCGGCAAGGAATTCGGCGCGCCGGTTTCGATCGCCTCGTTCCTGCGCTTCCAGGTTGGCGAAGGCATCGAGAAGCGTTCTGACGACTTCGCCGATGAAGTCGCCAAGATGGCCGGCAATTAAGGGGATCTAGAGTCATGTCAGCGCCGAAATACCGCCGCGTATTGTTGAAGGTGTCGGGTGAGGCGCTGATGGGCTCTGGGGCCTTCGGCATTGATATTGCCACGGTCGACCGCATTGCCGCCGATGTGAAGGATGCGGTCGAGGCCGGCACACAAGTGTGCATGGTCATTGGCGGCGGCAACATTTTCCGCGGTGTTTCCGCGGCGGCCAAGGGTATCGACCGGGCCCAGGCTGACTACATGGGCATGCTGGCGACGGTGATGAACGCCCTCGCCATGCAGGCCGCTCTGGAGCGGGCGGGGATTTCGAGCCGGGTGCAGTCGGCAATCCCGATGCAGACCGTCTGCGAGCCCTTCATCCGTCGCCGGGCCGAACGGCATCTGGAAAAGGGCCGGGTGGTGATTTTCGCCGCCGGCACCGGCAATCCCTTCTTCACCACCGACACTGCGGCAGCCCTGCGGGCAGCCGAAATGAAGTGCGATGGCCTCTTGAAGGGCACCAAGGTCGACGGCGTCTATAGCGCCGATCCGGTCAAGGTGAAGGACGCAGTCCGCTACGAAACCCTGACGTATCAAGATGTCCTGACGCGCGAACTCAAAGTGATGGACGCTTCGGCAGTATCTCTTTCGCGTGAGAACAAGATTCCGATTATTGTGTTTTCGATTCATGACCGTGGTGCGCTTGCCGCGGTGCTTAGGGGCGAGGGGCGGGCGACGGTCATCAGGGAAAGCGCATAGGAGGCGCACATGGCCGAGACCTATACAAAACAGGAAATGGAACGCCGCATGGTGGCGGCCGTCGCGGCGGCAAAGCAGGATTTTACCGGCCTTCGGACAGGCCGTGCATCGCCGCATATGCTCGATACGGTGGCTGTGGAGGCCTATGGCCAGCGCATGGCCATCAGCCAGCTTGGCACCGTTTCGACCCCGGAGCCCCGTCTTTTGACGGTGCAGATCTGGGATAAGAGCATGGTTAAGCACGTCGACAAGGCGATCCGCGACTCCGGATTGGGCCTCAATCCGCAGGTCGACGGCCAGTTGCTCCGTATTCCGATTCCGCCGCTCAACGAGGAGCGCCGCAAGGAACTGGTCAAGCACGCCCACAAGAGCGCCGAGCAGGGCCGGGTCGCAGTGCGCAATATCCGCCGCGACGGCATGGAACTGCTGAAGAAGCTCGAAAAAGATCACAAGATCGGCCAGGACGAAGCCCGTAAGCACGGCGACGAGCTGCAAAAGATCACCGACGCGCACATCAAGGAAATCGATGAAGCGCTGACGGCGAAAGAAAAGGAAATCATGCAGGTCTGAGGCGTTGCACTCGAACGCCTACAGGATCAGCATGTGACGGGGCAGGGATCAGGACATGGCTGCTCAGCAGCATAAGGAAACCCTCCCGCGGCATGTCGCCATTATCATGGACGGCAATGGCCGTTGGGCGCGCAAGCGCCATCTGCCCCGTCAGGCTGGGCACGTCGCCGGCGTCAATGCGGTACGCGAAGTCGTGCGCCAGGCCATTGATGTCGGCCTTGAAGCGCTGACGCTCTATGCCTTCAGCTCCGAGAACTGGAAACGGCCGGCAATCGAGGTCGGGGCGTTGATGGGGCTTTTCCGCCTCTACTTCCGCAACGACATGAAGGAAATCGGCGAACTCGGCGCGCGGGTGCGGATCATCGGCAACCGGAATCGCGTCGATCCCGATATCCGCGCGATGATCGAGGACTCCGAGAAAAAGACGGCGGCCAACACCGGCATGAACCTGATCTTCGCTTTCGACTACGGCGGTCAGGAAGAAATCGTGGCGGCGGTACGCGAACTGGCGCGCGCGGCCAAGGAAGGCCGTCTCGATCCCGAGACGATTACCCCTGAAATGGTGTCGTCGGGCCTGTTCACCGCCGGTTTGCCCGAACCTGATCTGGTCATCCGTACCAGCGGCGAGCGGCGTCTTTCGAATTTCCTGTTGTGGCAGTCCGCGTATGCCGAACTGCTGTTTGTCGATACCCTGTGGCCCGATTTCGGTCGCGCCGAGTTCATGGATGCCTTGCGGCAATTCACGAAACGCGAGCGCCGGTTCGGTGCCTTGCCGGAAGCAGTGGCGTGAGAAAGAACGGCGACAGCATCGCGATGGCGCCCGGTTTGAAGGCGGTCAAGTTTTCGCGCGACTGGATCACCCGTCCGTTCTTCGCCGTCGTGCTCGGCGCCGCGATGGTTTTCGCCATCTTCGAGGGCAAGCCGTATCTCGAAATCGTCGCGGCTGTGGCCGCGCTGCTCGCCGGTCGGGAATGGCACCGCTTGGTCGGCAAGGGCCGTTTTGCGGCCGAGTATTTCACCGCCGCGGCGATGGTTTCGGCGTCTCTGGGCGCTTTCATTCTGTGGCCGCGCGACCAGCTTCTGCCGCTCATGATCCTGGGGGCCGGCGCGGTTGCCGTTTACACCATCGGATTGCTGCGCCGGAACCGGCCGCTCTGGCATGCCGGCGGCGTTCTCTATCTCGGCCTGCCGTCGCTCGCCATCATCGCGTTGCACGACTACACCCCGCATGGCGAATGGGTGCTGATCGGCCTTTTCCTGATCGTCTGGGCAACCGACACCGGCGCCTTGTTCTGCGGCAACCTGATTGGCGGACCGAAACTGGCGCCGGTACTGTCGCCCAACAAGACCTGGGCCGGGTTCGTCGGCGGCATGATTTCGGCTGCGATCACCGAAGCGGTATTTCTCGTCGTGCTCAAGACCGTCGTTCTCGGCGGTCATGCGGCATGGCATTTGGCGGCGGTCGGAGCAGTCTTTGGCGGCAGCATGGCCGTGATCGCGCATCTTGGCGACCTGTTCGAGTCCTGGGCCAAGCGGCGTTTCCACGTTAAGGACTCGGGCACGATGATTCCGGGGCACGGGGGCGTGCTTGACCGGGTCGATTCAACCCTGGCCTCATTGGTGGCCTTGGCGGCGCTTGTGCTGTTGCTCAAGTTCGATCCGCTGTTTGGAGTATTTTCATGAGGGCGGCTGCGCAGCGTTGGTGTGAACAAATGCCGGACCTCGGACCCGTTCTGGCCCGCCGTGTGACGGTGCTGGGCTCGACCGGTTCGATCGGCGTTTCGACGCTCAGCGTCATCACCCATGCGCGCGAGGTTTACGGCGCCGAGGTGTTTCCGGTCGAAGCACTGACCGCGAACGGCAATGTCGATAAGCTGATCGAGCAGGCAAAAGCGGTTCGTCCGCGCCTTGCAGTGATCAACGACGAGAGCAAATACGATGCGCTGAAAGCCGGCCTCGCCGGCACCGGCATTGAAACCGCCGCCGGTCGCAAAGCGGTGATCGATGCAGCCGGCCGTCCCTCGGATGCCGTGATGGTGGCGATCATGGGCGCCGCCGCGCTCGAACCCGCGCTCAAAGCGATTTCCCGCGATGTCACCGTGGCGCTCGCCAACAAGGAATGCATCGTTGCCGCGGGACCGGTGTTTCTGAAGGCGCTGGCGAAATCCAAGGCCAAGGTCGTGCCGGTCGATTCCGAGCACAATGCCGTCTTCCAATGCCTCTGCGCCGCCGATCCCGAAGAGATCGAGAAGGTCACCCTGACCGCGTCGGGCGGGCCGTTCCGCACCTGGACGCTGGAGCAGATGCGTGCCGCCACGCCGGCGCAGGCCGTGGCCCATCCCAACTGGTCGATGGGCGCCAAGATTTCGGTCGACAGCGCCACCATGATGAACAAGGGCCTAGAGCTGATCGAAGCGCACTTCCTGTTCGCCATGCCGGCGACGAAGCTGGCGGCGGTTATTCATCCGCAATCGATCGTCCATGCTCTGGTCACCTATCAGGACGGCACCACGCTGGCGCATCTGTCGTCGCCGGATATGCGCACCCCGATCGTGCACGCTCTGGCATGGCCGCGGCGGATTTCGTCGCCCTCGCGCAAGCTGGATTTGGCGGCCGTCGGCTCGCTGACGTTCGAAGCGCCCGATTTCGAGCGTTTCCGCAGCCTGAAGATCGCGCTTAGCTGCCTCGACCGGGGCTGCATGTCGCCGACCATTTTGAACGCGGCCAATGAGATCGCGGTAGACTGTTTCCTGCACGAGAAGATCGGATTTCTGGACATCGCGGCCGTGGTTGAAGCCACCCTCGACGAATGCTCCGGTGCCGAAGTCGATCCGGAAACGGTGGATGAAGTACTGGATACCGACCGGCGGGCGCGGGAGATCGCCCGTGTGGTCTGCGCGCGTAAGCGGGGCTGATTGGAGAACCGATGCTGACGATCATCCGCGATATGATTGCCGCCGCCCCGGTGGGCATACCGGCATTCATCTTCGTGATCGCCCTCGTGGTGTTCTTCCACGAGCTTGGCCACTTCCTGATGGCGCGTGCTTGCGGCGTTGCGATCGACACTTTCTCGATCGGCTTCGGCGGCGAGATTTACGGCTGGAACGACAGCAAGGGCACGCGCTGGAAGGTGTGCTGGCTGCCGCTCGGCGGTTATGTGAAGTTTCAAGGCGACGAGAATGCCGCCTCGACGCCTGATCGCGAGAAACTTGCCCAGATGAGCGAGGAGGAGAGGAAGGGGGCATTCCCCTTCAAGCCCTTGTGGCAGCGCATGCTGGTGGTGTCGGCCGGTCCGCTGGCCAATTTCGTGCTGGCGTTCGTCGTCTTTTGCGGTTTGCTGGCATTTGTCGGCGCCAAGGTGCCCTCGACCTATGTCGGCGGGGTGCAGGTGAAATCGGCCGCGGCCGAGGCGGGGATCAAGCCCGGCGACAAGATCGTTGCGGTCGATGGCAAGAAGGTCGAGCTGTTCATCCCCGACCTGATCAATGCGATCCGCGGCTCTACGGCCAAGACCCAGATTTTGACCATCCAGCGGGGCAGTGATTCGCTGAATGTTCCTGTCTCCCCGCGCGAGACCGAAATTAAGGATCTCTTCGGCGGCAAGACCAAAATCCGGGCAATCGGTGTGGTGCCGGACGAGGATAGCCCCTACGCCATTGTTTGGCTTAAGGTGCCGGCGGCCAAAGTGCCTGTCATTGCAGCCACGCAATGTTGGTCGATCGTTGAAGTATCGCTCACCTATCTGTGGCGCATCGTCTCGTATCGGGCCGATCCTAGCCAGTTGGGCGGGGTAATCGGCATGGCCCAAATGGCCAAATCTGCCGCCTCGCACGGGTTTTATGATCTCTTCTATCTGGTGGCTTTCATTTCTGTAAGCATCGGGCTAATCAACCTTTTTCCTATTCCGCTCCTCGACGGGGGGCATCTTCTGTACTATGCATGCGAGGGTGTTCTGGGTCGTCCGTTGTCGGAAAAGACCCAGGATATGGGGTTCAGGCTCGGGCTGGCGTTGGTAATTGGTCTCATGATCTTTGCCACCTGGAACGACATTGTCAGGTTGCTTGGGAGTTCGGCTGGGCACACATGATCCCCGTCATGTGTTGCCGGATCTGAGACGAGTCAGAGACGAGTGTATGAACACTAAAGCCCTGTTCGCCCGATTGAAGCGCGTGGCGCCGGCGACGCTTGTTCTGGCGTCTGTCGTGATGAGCGGCGCTGCGGATGCGCAACGAAAAGCACCGGCTGCACCACCGCCGCCGGGCGCTCCCGATGCGTCGCCGGGCATCGACACGTCTGCGCCGGTGATCGTGCGCCGTATTATCGTGACCGGGGCGCAGCGCGTCGAAGCGGCCACCATTCTCACCTACATCACGATGCATGAAGGTGATGCGTATTCCGAATCCGCCTCCGACAAGGCGTTGAAGGCGCTGTTCGCCACCGGCCTGTTCTCCGATGTGAAGATCAATTTCGACGGTTCGACGATGACCGTCCACGTCGTCGAGAACCCGATCATCAACCGCGTCGATTTCGAGGGCAATTCCAAGGTCACGACCAAGGACCTCGAAAAAGAATCGCAGATGAAGCCGCGTATGGTGTTCACCCGCGCCAAGGTGCAGTCGGACATCCAGCGCATCATCGAGCTCTATCGGCGCAACGGTAAGTTCGCCGCTTCGGTCGATCCGCAGATCATCCAGCGGCCGCAGAACCGCGTCGACCTGATCTATTCGATCAACGAAGGCCCGACCACCGGCGTGTCGCGCATCGTCTTCGTCGGCAACAAGGCGTACGACGACTCGACGCTCAGAAAGCAGATTGCGACCGAGGAAAGCGCCTGGTGGCGCATCCTGGCGTCGAACGACAACTACGATCCCGACCGCCTCCTGTTCGACCGCGAACAGCTGCGCCGCTTTTACGTCAGCCACGGCTACGCCGACTTCTCGGTGAAATCGGCGGTGGCCGAACTGACGCCGGATCATTCGGCGTTCTACATCACGTTCACGGTGGACGAGGGCAAGAAGTACTCGTTCGGCAAGGTCGAGATCGAATCCAAGATCAAGGAACTGCCGTCTCAGGCGCTGAAGCCGCTGGTCGACATCAAAGACGGCAGCCTCTACGACGAAACCCGCGTCGAGAAGCTGAAGGACGTCATTGTCAACGCCGTCGGATCCAAGGGTTATGCCTCGGCCGATGTCGGCGTTCGGCTGCGCCGCGATCCCGACACCCGCAAGATCGATCTGGTACTGCGGATCGAGCAGGGCCCGCGCGTCTACATCGACAAGATCAACGTCATCGGCAACAACCGTACGCTTGATCGCATCATCCGCCGCGAGCTGCGCTTCCAGGAAGGCGACGCCTTCAATCGCGACCTGATCGACCGTTCGCGCACCCGCATTCGCGCCCTCGGCTTTTTCAAGGACGTGACGATCAAGAATTCGGCCGGTTCCCGCCCCGACAAGACCGATGTTGCGGTCACGGTGGACGAAATGTCGACCGGCGAAATCTCGCTCGGTGCCGGTTATTCTTCGACGTCATCCTTCGTCGGCGAGTTCTCCTACACCGAACGCAACCTGTTCGGCCGCGGCCAGTTCCTGCGCACGTCGGTTTCGATGTCGACGATTTCCAAGCAGTACCAGGTGAGCTTCACCGAGCCGTGGTTCCTCAATCGCCCGCTCGCCGCCGGTATCGATCTCTATAAGTGGATCACCAACTACAATCAGGCCAACTACCAGGGTGACGTGACGGCGGCGGGGCTCCGCTTCGGCTTCCCGACCTCGGAATACGGCAGCGTCCAGCTCCGCTACACCTTCCGCGTCAACAAGGTCTCGGCGTATTCGAGCGCGCCCGCTTCATTGCTGCAGGAATTGGAGCTCTACGGCGCCACCACCAATACGTCTCTGATCGGCTTCACGTTCGGCTACAACACGCTCGACGACTACCTGAAGCCTACTCGCGGCGCACTGTTCTCTATCAGCCAGGACTTCGCCGGTCTTGGCGGCGGCCTCAAGTTCCTCAAGACCGAAGGCAGCTGGACCGGTTACCGGCCGTTGTTCTGGGATATGGTCGGCTCGCTGACGTTGTCCTCCGGCTTTATCCAGGGTTACGGCGGCAATACGGTTCCGATCGAAGAACGCTTCTTCCGCGGCGGCGACAATTTCCGCGGCTTCAAGCTCGCCGGTATTGGCCCTCGCGATACGACCTATAAGGGCGATTACGGCGCTCTCGGCGGCGACTTCTACGCTCAAGGATCGGCCCAGGCGCGGCTTCCCGATATTCTGCCGGCGGATTACGGCATGCAGTTCGCGCTGTTCTCCGATTTTGGTACTCTCGGCCATCTCGATACGCCGTTCCGCGGCCCGCTTTATCCGAATGTGAGGGATAACTTGGCCTTCCGCGCTTCGGCGGGTATCAGCATCAAATGGAAATCGCCTTTCGGTCCGGTCCAGATCGACCTCGGTGTCCCGGTCGTGAAGGCTGCGTACGACAAGACCGAATTCATCCACTTCAGTGCCGGCACAGGAATGTGATCATGTCCATGAAAACCCTCATCACCCGCAGCTTGGCGGCCGCAGCGATGGTCATCGCCGCGACGGCCACAGTTCCTTCGGCGCTTGCCGCCGCTCCTGGAACCGGCGCGGCTCCTGCCGCCCGTATCCTGATCATCGACCTCCGGCGCACCGTGGCGTTGTCCAAGGTCGGTCAGTCCATTCAGCAGCAGGTCGACGGCCTCAAGAAGCAGGCCCAGGCCCAGCTCAACGCCGAGGCCGAAGGCCTGAAGCGGGACAAGGCCCAGATGGATGCCCAGAACGCGATCCTGGCTCCGGCGGTGAAAGCGCAGAAGGAAAACGCCTGGAAGGCGCGCGCCATGGCCTTCGAGAAGAAGGTGCAGGAACGCGGCGGCCTGATCCAAGGCGGCATGCTCAAGGCCAACCAGCAGGTGGAAGAGGCGCTTGGCCCGATCCTGCAGGGTGTGATGCAAGAGCGTAAGGCGACGGTGCTTCTGGATCGTGCGTCGGTGCTTCTGGCGCCGAACGCGATCGACGTCACCGCCGTGGTGGTGCAGCGTCTCGACATGAAGATGCCCACCGTCAAGGTCGATCTGGCCCAGTTGCCGCCGGCGTTGCAGCAGGCTGCTGCCCGTCAGCAGGCCGCCCAGCAGTAGGCCGGACGCGGCGTCATGGCCGATCCTCGCTTCTTCGACAACCGCGGGCCTTTCTCGCTGAGCGAGGTCTGCGGCAAGCTCGGCGTGCCCGTACCGGACGGTATGGACGGGGCGCGTCCGATCGCCGATGTCGCCAGTCTGACCGGCGCCGTAGCCGACCATCTCAGCTTCTTCGTTGGCGAGAAGCCTGTGCCCGCGTTCGCTCAAACGGCGGCGGGCATTGTGCTGGTGTTGGACAAGGCTCTGCCCAAGCTGGCGGCTCCGGAAGGGACCATGCTGATCGGCGTCGCGTCGGTGCACCACGCTTTTGCGGCGGTGGCCGAGTTGTTCTATCCCGATTGCCATCGCGTCGCCGGTCCGTTCAATGCGGGTATTCATCCGACCGCGAAGATCGGCGTGGGCGTCGAACTCGGGGCCGGTATTGTGATCGGTCCGGGGGTGGAGATCGGCGATCACACGCGTATCGGCCCTCATGTCGTGATCGGGCGCGGCGTAGCGATCGGACGCGACTGCGAGATCGCGGGTAATATCGTGATCAGCCACGCCTATATTGGCGACGGCGTAACCATTTTGCCGGGCGCGCAAATTGGCCAGCCGGGGTTCGGGTTTGCTTCGAGCGCCGCCGGGCACACCAAGATTCCGCAACTCGGACGAGTCATCATTCAGGACCGGGTCGAGATCGGCGCCTGCGTCACCATTGATCGGGGCGGGCTTGGCGACTCGGTGATCGGCGAAGGCACCAAGATTGATAATCTGGTCCAGGTCGGTCACAACACCCACATCGGCCGTCACGCGATCATCTGCGGCATGGCCGGTATTTCGGGCAGTTGCGAGATCGGCGATTTCGTCGTTCTGGCCGGGCAGGCTGGCGTTTCCGACCATTCCAAGATCGGGGCAGGGGCACGTCTCGGCGGCAAAAGCGGCGTGATCATGGGCCAGGAAGTCGCGCCCGGACGCGATTATGGTGGTATCCCGGCTAAGCCGGTGCGCGAGTGGCTGCGGGAAATCGCGGCCGTGAGTGCGTTGGCGAAGAAGCCGAAACGAGGCAATTCATGACGAATAAGGTTGAGAAGATTGTGCTCGATGTTGAGGCGATCAAGAAGCTGTTGCCCCATCGCGCACCATTTCTCTTCATCGAGAAGCTGACCGACATCGTTCCGAACGAGAGCGCCACGGGCTACAAGGCGGTAGGGTATAACGAGCCGCATTTCGCCGGCCATTTTCCCGATCATGCGGTGATGCCGGGCGTGCTCATCGTCGAGGCACTGGCGCAGACCGCCGGCGCTTTGGTGATGTATTCGCTCGGCATCGATTCCGGCAATCGCATCGTTTATTTCATGACCATCGAAAAGGCGCGGTTCCGCCGTCCGGTGAAGCCGGGCGACATGCTGTGCATGAAGGCGAAGGCCTTGCGCCGCCGCGGTCCGGTATGGCGCTTCTCGGGCGAAGCCTTCGTTGATGGCGTTCTTTGTGCGGAGGCGGAATTCTCCGCCATGATCCAGGAAGGCACGGGCGATAATGGCGGTGCATCCGACAGCAAGCGTTGAGGACGGCGCGGTTCTGGCATCTGGGGTCGAGATCGGCCCTTATTGCGTCGTAGGAGCGGGGGCGAAGCTGGGCGAGGGCGTCCGGCTGATTGCTCACGTTGTGGTTCAGGGCGACGTCACCATCGGGGCACGGACGGTCATTCATCCCGGCGCGGTGATGGGCGGCGAGGCGCAGATCCACCATAACGACGCCACCGGCACCAGCCTCGTCATCGGCGAAGATTGCGTGATCCGTGAATGCGTCACCCTCAATCTCGGCAGCCGCAAAGGCCACATGGTCACCCGCGTCGGCTCGCATTGCTACATCATGGCCTACAGTCACGCCGGCCATGACTGCATCATCGGCAACAACTGCACGCTCGCCAATGGCACCCAACTCGGTGGCCACGTCACCATCGGCGACAGCGTCATCACCGGCGGACTGTGCACGGTGCAGCAGTTCGGCCGTATCGGCCGCGGTGCCATGCTCGGCGGCATGGCGGGCGCCAATCTCGACGTCATTCCGTTCGGCATGGCGTTCGGCTCGCACGCCCATCATGCCGGCTTGAACCTGATTGGCCTCAAGCGCCGCGGCGTTCCGCGTCCCAACATCCACGCGCTGCGCCACATGTATCAGGCGGTTCTGGTCAGCGAAGAAGGCACATTGGCGGAACGCGTTGCCAAGGCGCGCGCCGAATGGGGCTCGGTGCCGGAAGTCGCCGAAGTGCTCGATTTCATCGTCTCGCCGGATGCCAAGCGGAAAATCTGTCCGGTACGCCGTCACGGCGTGGAAATGGACGAGGGATGAGCCCCCTCGGCATCATCGCGGGCGGCGGCGATCTTCCCAAGGCGATCGCCGAGAGCGCGCGCGATGCTGGCCGTGAGGTTTTCGTCATTGCCCTCGGCGCCGACGCATGGATCGGCGCTTTTCCGCACGAAACGGCTTCGCTCGGCGAAGTCGGCAAGATCATGAAATCGCTGCGCGGCGCCGACTGCGCTGATGTCGTGCTGGCCGGCAAGCTGGCGCGGCCGAAATTCTCCGAGATCAAGCTCGATGCCAAAGGGGTGATGGTTGCGCCGCGGATCATCGCTGCCGCGCGCAAAGGCGACGATGCGCTGCTGCGGGCTGTTGTGGAGACGTTCGAGCGCGAAGGGTTTCGCGCCGTCGGCGCTCATGAAGCGGCTCCGGGATTGCTGGCGGCCGCCGGCGTTATGGGCCGCGTCATACCTTCCGACGATGACGAAGCCGACATTGCCGCCGCGTTCAAGATCGTGCGCATGCTGGGCGAACTCGATGTCGGCCAAGCCGCCGTGGTGTGCGAAGGCCTGCCGCTCGTGGTCGAAGCCGCCGAAGGCACCGACGCTATGATCGCGCGCGTCGCGACCCTGCCGGCCCATTTCCGCGGAGACGACAAGCATCGCAAGGGCGTGCTCGCCAAGGCGCCGAAGCCGATCCAGGATCGCAAGACCGATCTGCCGGTGATCGGCGTCGCCACGGTGCGGAACGCCGCCGCTGTCGGTTTGGCCGGCATTGCCGTCGAAGCGGGCGGGGCGCTGATTTTGGGCCAGCGCGCGGTGATCGAGGAGGCCGACAAGCTCGGGCTGTTCGTCGTCGGCGTGCCCCATGCCGGATAAGCCTCTCAACTTGATGCTGGTGGCCGGCGAGCCGTCAGGCGACCTGCTCGGCGCCGAACTGATGGCGGCGTTGAAAGACCTCACGCACGGCGACGTGAAAATCGTCGGCGTCGGCGGCGACGCCATGGTCCGCGAAGGCCTCGATCCGCTGTTCGATTTGTCGGCGACCTCCATTATGGGCTTGCAGGAAGTCGTTCCGAAGATTCCCGAAGTCCTGCGCCGCATCCGCCGCGCCGCCGAATTTGCCGCCGCCACCAAGCCCGATGCCGTGGTGCTGATCGACAGCCCCGACTTCACCCATCGTGTCGCCAAGCGCATCCGCAAGATCGCGCCCGATATCCCGACTATCAATTACGTCGCGCCGCAGGTGTGGGCTTCGCGGCCCGGACGCGCCAAGACGATGGCGTCATATTTCAATCTGGTGCTGGCGCTCTTGCCGTTCGAGCCGCCGTTTTTTGCCGGCTATGGCTTGAAGGCGGTGTTCGTCGGCCATCCTGCGCTGGCGCGCGGCAAGAATATGGTCGGCGGCGAAGCGTTTCGCGCCCGCCATGGCATTCCCGCCGAGGCGCCGTTGCTCGCGGTCCTGCCTGGCAGCCGCAGCATGGAAGTGCGCCATCTGTTGCCGGTCTTCGCCGAGACGATGGCCCTCCTCAAAGACAGGGTGCCGGGTCTTCATACCGTCATTCCGGCGGTGCCGCATGTCGCTGGGCGTATCCGTCAGGGTACGGAACATTGGCCGCTGCCGCTGACCGTCGTCTCCGGTGATGACGAAAAATTCGCGCTGTTCGATGCCGCCGATGCGGCGCTGGCCGCGTCCGGCACCGTCACCACCGAGCTCGCCTTGTCGCGCACGCCGATGATCGTGACCTACAAGGCCGGCAAGCTGACGGCGTGGATCTATCGCAAGCTGATCGGGGTTAAGGTGCGTTATTTCACCCTGATGAACCTGATCCTCGATCGCCTCGCTGTGCCCGAACTGATGCAGGAGGACTGCCGCCCCGAGCCCGTCGCCGCGGCCGTCGCCACGCTGTTGACCGATCCGGCCGCCGCCGCGCGCCAGGTCGCCGAGCAGAACGAGGCCTTGCGCCTGATGGGCGAGGGCGCCGACCAGCCGTCGCGCCGCGCCGCCAAGGCGATCCTGGAGTTTCTCGGCCGGAAATAATATTCCATAGGTTGTGTCAATCCGTCCGTTGACGTCCGGCAGGTCCCCCAATAGTTTGCCGCCACCATGACCACCATGCTCAAGCGCACGACGAAGACGACCAAGCCCGCCGGGGCTTTGGTTCGCGCGCGCCGATAGCAAGGCTCAGAACGCACGAAACCCAAGCCCCGCCGCAAGGTCCGGGGCTTTTTTAATGCCCGCGCCTGAGGCCAACAGGAGGATACTGTGAAGAAGAACCCCACCGTCGCCATTGTCGGCGCGACTGGCGCCGTCGGCGTCGAGTTTGCCGGTTGCATGGAGCGTCGCAATTTCCCGGTCGGCAAGCTGGTACCGCTGGCGAGCGCGCGTTCGGTCGGCAAGACGATGAAATTCCGCGGTGAGGAAATTCCGATCCAGGAACTCACCGAGAAGTCTTTCGAAGGCGTCGATATCGCGATGTTCTCAGCCGGCGCCACGATCAGCCGCAAGTTCGCGCCGGTCGCGGTGAAGGCGGGTGCGGTGGTGGTCGACAACTCCTCGGCCTTCCGCATGGACCGCGAAGTTCCGCTGGTGATCCCCGAGATCAACGCCAACCGGATCAAGGACCACAAGGGCATCATCGCCAATCCGAACTGCGCCACCATCATGGCGCTGGTGCCGCTGTGGCCGATCCACAAGGTCAATCGCATCAAGCGCGTGATCATCTCCACCTATCAGGCGGCGTCGGGCGCCGGCGCGGCGGCGATGGCCGAACTCCTCGAGGCGACGAAGGCCTATCTCGATCACAAGCCGTTCCAGCAGAAGGTGATGCCGCATCCGTATGCGTTCAATCTCTTCAGCCACAACGCGGCGATGGATCTCGAGACCGGCTACAACGGCGAAGAATCCAAGGTCATCGCCGAGACCAAGAAGATTTTCGAAGATCCCGAGATTGCGGTCGGCGTGACCTGCGTGCGCGTGCCGGTGCTGCGCGCCCATACCGAGGCGATCACCATCGAATGCTTCGAGCCGATCAGCGAAGCCGACGTGCGCAAGATGCTGTCGGTCGCGCCGGGCGTGAAGATCGTCGACGATCGCGTCAAGAACTACTTCCCGATGCCGATCGATGCCTCCGAGCAGGACGACGTTCTGGTCGGGCGCATCCGTCCCGACACTTCGGACCCGACGGGCCATTCGGTGGCGCTGCTGGTCGCCGGCGACCAGCTCCTCAAGGGCGCCGCGCTCAACGCGATCCAGATCGCGGAATTGTTGTAAGACTTACGAGATGGGCGGCTTTCGGGCCGCCCTTTTTCCGGCTGTTGGTATTACTACCTACGCACAAAGGCGATTTGTAGAAGTCGCTTAGAAGTTTTCTTAAGTTGGGTGATGGTACGTGGAGGAGCAGCCTCAGGAACCATTCGCCGTGGACATTTCCCGAACCTCCGGCCTGCGCTCGCGCGGCATTGCTTTCAAACTTGGATTGGCCCAGTTGTTCACGGCAACCATCGCGATCATTGCGGTGGTAGCTCTGGTGATCGTCTATCGTGTCACCGACATCCGTCTCGCAACGTCGCAAGACCATTCGGATCGCCAGATTGAACTGGCGAGCAAACTCGAAGCGGCGCGCAAGGACATTGCTTACGATCTGGTCCAGGTGCAGCAGTACCTGACCGACGCATCCGCCACGCGCCTGGTCGGCGGCGTCGGCGCCGACGATTGGGATTTGGCGGCGAAATTCGCGGCTGCCTTCCGCCGGGATCTCGCGGTCGCGCGTGCGGTTGCCGTGACGCTCGGCGATAACACGCTGGTGGCCGATCTCGACAAAATAGGCGCGCAGTTTCCCGCTCATTACGCCAACGGCGTCGCGATGGCGCGGGTCTACATCAAGGACGGTCCTGCCGGCGGCAATGCGGCGATGACCGCGTTCGACGCCTCCACCGAAGCGATGACCGATGTGATCAAGATCGCCGACGGTCGGATCGCGGCGATCCGGACCGCCACCGCGACCGAGCGCGAGGGCGTCAAGACTCTGCGCGCCGATACCACGCAAACGATGATCGTCCTCGGCGTGATCCTGGCCGGATTGGTCGTCGTGGTCAGCGTCTTGGTGCTGCGTTACGTCAACCGCGGCTTGGTCCGGCCGTTGAACCACGCCACCGACGTGCTCGATCAGATGGCCCGCGGCCGGCAGGATGTCGCTATCGAAAGTCTCGGCGTCGACGGCGAGATGGGGCGCTTGGTGGACTCGCTATTGGCCGTGCGCCGCGCCACCAAAGAGGCCTACGAATCCGAGCGGGCGAGCGAACAGAAAGTCGTGGCCGCCATCGGTTCCGGCTTGCACGCGTTGGCCGAAGGCGATCTCACCTATCGCCTCAACGAGGAAATGTCGGCCGCATTTGCGGAGCTGCGCGATGACTTCAACGCCGCGGCGGCGCGTCTGCACGAAACCATGCAGACGGTGTCGGCGACGACCGGCGAGGTCTCGAACAGCGCCGGCGACATTTCACAGTGGACGGACGATCTCGCCCAGCGCACCGAGCGCCAGGCGGCCAGCCTGGAACAGACGGCGGCGGCCTTGCAGCAAATCACCGAAACCCTCAGCCATTCGGCAGCCCATGCCAAGGAGGCGAGCGGCATCGTTGCCGGTGCCAAGGCTTCGGCTGAGAAGGGCGGTGACATCGTCGGCAGCGCCGTCACGGCGATGCAGGAGATCGAAACCTCGTCAAAGAAGATTTCGGTCATTGTCGGCGTGATCGACGAGATCGCGTTCCAGACCAATCTGCTCGCTCTCAATGCCGGCGTCGAAGCGGCGCGCGCCGGGGAAGCCGGCAAGGGCTTTGCCGTGGTGGCCTCGGAAGTCCGCGCACTGGCTCAGCGCTGTGCCAACGCGGCGCATGAGGTCAGGGCGCTGATTGCGGACTCGCAGCAGCACGTCGCATCGGGCGTGTCGCTGGTCGGCAACTCCGGCGCGGCGCTGACGGAAATTCTCGATCAGGTCAGCCGCATCAACGCGCTGGTCGAAGACATGGCGCGAGCCTCGGAGCAGCAGTCCGCCGGCGTCAAGCAGATCTCGTCGGCGGTTTCCGACATGGACAATGTCACTCAGAAAAATGCCGCGATGGTCCAGCAGAACAAGGAAGTCGCGCGCGCCCTGACCGACGAAACCGGCGCACTGGCCAGCATGGTGGCGTTCTTCGATGTCGGTACGCGGTCCGGCAAACTGCGCCGCTCAGCGGCGTAACGCGATCCCGGTCGCGGAAATGCTGCTATTGCATACGGTCCGGGCGTCTCCCGTCCGTGTCGTGCGAATTTGCGCGAAACCAGCCGGATTGCATATGCTGGCGCCATGGAACTGCGCGCCTTTGGCCCGGAACTCTGGATTGCGGAAGGACCGGTCGTGTCCTTCTACGGTTTTCCTTATCCGACGCGGATGGCGGTGATCCGCTTGTCAAATGGCGATCTGTTCATATGGTCGCCGCTGCCGTTTGCCGGCTTAAAAGATGAAATTGATGCCCTCGGGCCGGTGGCGCATCTCGTCTCGCCCAATCTGTTGCACCACATCTGGCTTGGCGCATGGAAACAGGCTTATCCCGCCGCGCGTTTGATTGCGTCACCTGGGCTGCCGCGGCGGCGGCGCGACCTTGCTTTCGACGCGGTGCTGACAGATACGCCCGATCCGGCATGGGCCGCGGATATCGATCAGGTGGCGGTACACGGCAACATCTTCATGACCGAAACGGTGTTTCTGCATCGCAGCAGCCGCACCGCGATTTTCGCCGACCTGATCGAGAATTTTCCACCCGGCTGGTTCAAAGGCTGGCGTGGATGGCTGGCGCGGCTCGACGGCATTGTGTTTCCGAACTTCGGTGCGCCACGTGAAATGCGTTGGGGTTTCGTTGACCGCCGGAAGGCGCGGTCGGGAATCCAGCGGGTGCTCGATTTCGCTCCCGAGCGCGTCGTCATTGCGCACGGCACGATGGCGGAGAGCGGCGGCACCGGCTTCGTCCGCCATGCATTTCGCTGGCTGTAGCTATCAGCGCGGCACTTTGCCGAAGAACTGCAGCAGGCGGCAGATGAATTTGTGGCCGCCGTCGACCGGTTCGAGGAACATCATGGGGCAGCCGCTGGCGATGGTTTCGATGCCGGCGGACTTCGCTGCGTCGATTGCCTCAGTCGATACGCTGCCCTGGCCGAAGGAACGGTGGAACCAGATGTGGCGGACGCCTTTGTCCGCACACTGACGGACGACCGTCGCCGCCATGGCGGGATGGGTGGCGATCACGACGCCATCGATGTCGCCCGGAATGGCGCCGATCGCCGGATAGCACGTCGCGCCCTCGATTTCGGTCGCATTGGGATTGACGGCGAAGGTCTCGTAGCCGCTGGCCGCGAATTTCTTCAGGATCGCATTGCCGACATGGCCCTTGGGATCGCGCGACACCCCGGCAACGGCGATGCGTTTGCCGGCCAGAAAGGCGGCGACGGAGGCGGGCAGGTCGGACATGGTGAATTCTCCCTTCGGCGGGAAGGTAGAAGCCAATCATGGCACAAACCGGACACGCGCGGTGGCGTCACACGAGCGTGATCGCGCCGAACGGAACGCGCGCCCCGGCCTTTCACCTGCCTCTCGTCGATCGCCGCCCCCTCTTAACCGGCTGTTGATCAAGCCCGTTCAGCCCCGGTTCAGGCGCCGGCGCGCAGCATGCTTAATGGGACAAGGGGTTTTGGTATGAAGAAGCTTCTCGTTGCGATGACGGCTTTTGCCGCGCTGTCGGTAGCGGCGCAGGCGGCACTGGTCTGCGCCACGGCCCCGGAGCTCAAGGTGTTGCAGTCGACCGCCTTGCAGCAGCAGCTGATGGTGGCGGCGCTGACCTGCCAGATGCGCGGGGATTACGACCGCTTTGTCGCGGTCTACCGCGATGGGCTGATCCAATCCGATACCGCCTTGAAGGCATTTTTTGCGGCGCGCCCGCGTGGCGAGGACTACCACGCCTACAAGACCCGCATTGCCAACGCCGCCTCGTTGCGCAGCGTACGGGACCCGCAGTTCTGCAACAGCGCCCGGAAAGTGTTCGACATGGCGCTCGGCCGGCGTCTGGAACGGCGCGGTCTGGCGCCGGAGCCGCCGCAACTGGTCGACACCGGCTACGAAGGCTGCCGGGCCGTTGACAACCGTCTGATCGAGGCCAAGGTGCAACCGGCTGCAAAGGTGGCGGCCATTCCGAGACCGGCGCCCCGGCCGGCGGGCGTGCCCGTCAAGCTCGCGGCCGCGCCGACCGTTCGCCTCGCGCCGGTCCCCACCGCGAAACCGGTGATGCGGGCGGAGATTTCGCAGGCGCATGTCGCGATAGCGCTGCTGAAGCCGGAGCCGTCGAAGCCGGTGCAAGTTGCAGCCGGGGCGCCGAAAGCCCCGGCCGCTGTGAAGCCGCTGCCGGTTGCCCCCATCGTATCCAAGCCGGTGCAAGTCGCGGCCGTAACACCGAAACCATTGGTGACTGTGAAGCCATTGTCGCCCGCGCCCATGGTATCCAAGCCGGTGCAAATCGCCACCGCTACGCCGAAGGCACCGGTTGCCGCGAAGCCGGCCATTGCCGCAAAATTGGCTGAGCGTGCGATGGCTGCGCAGCCAGTGACGGTCGAGCCGGCGATGGCAGCAAAAGTGGCCGAAGCGCCCCGGATCGCTTCCGTACTTCCACACCCGTCAACTCCGCCCGCCATGCCGCCGGAGCGTTCTCGCTGGTCGTCCGACGCTAGCTCGCTGCCGTCTGCCGACGAGGATCCATCGCTGTTCGAGAGTGAGACCACCGCGCCTCGACGTGAGGTATCTCGGGCACGCCAGGAGTGGCGGCGGACCGAGACCGCCGATCCTGATGATCCGTATGCAGATAATCCCATCCCGAGTGCCTACCGCCCCGGCGCCGAATGGGTGAGTGATGGCGGCGCGCGGCGCTCGCCGGCCGCGTGGGGTTATGATCGCCCTCCGCCGTCCCGCAGCTATTGGGTGCGCAGCCGTGATGGCCGCTGGATGCTGGTCATTCCTGACGGGAGGCGATGGGCGAGGGATTGAACGCTACCTGAGAGTGCGTCTCGCCTGTGAAACATTTTGTGATTGCAAGATGGATTGAGTGTTCGCTATTTGTTCCCTATATTCTCTCGTGCGTTTCGACACGGAGATATCTGGACAAAGCACGTGGTTCCGGACCCTCGCGAGGTTTGGGATCGCAAGAGGTGAGACATACAGGACCGGGATTCGCGCGCAGTCGCGCCCGCGTGTCTGACGAGCCGTTGTCTTCCGTAGCCTCAGGCGAAGGGAGGATCGCACCAGAGCCCGAGGGCGAAGGTGTCAAACGCAGCGCAGGTACGTACAGGTCTGAGGGGAAGTGAAGGTGCTTGTCGACGGCTGGCTGATACTGGCTTTCGCTGGCCGCCGGAGCTTCCGGGGGTGGCCCCCCATCAATAGCGGACCGCGCCGAAGCGCGAGCCCGCTTTTGGTACAAAAAAAGCCCCGCCGTTTCGGGCAGGGCTTTCTGCAATTGCTGTTTTGGCAATCTACCGCTTGTCGATCGGCACGTATTGGCGCGACTTGGCGCCGGTGTAGATCTGGCGCGGACGGCCGATCTTCTGGTGCGGGTCTTCCAGCATCTCTTTCCACTGGCCGATCCAGCCGACGGTCCGGGCGAGCGCAAACAGCGCGGTGAACATCGCCGTCGGGAAGCCCAGCGCCTTTAGGGTAATGCCCGAATAGAAGTCGATGTTGGGATAGAGCTTCTTCTCGACGAAGTACTCGTCCTGCAGCGCAATGCGTTCGAGTTCCATCGCCACCTTGAGCAGCGGGTCGTTGTGCAGCCCGAGTTCGTCGAGCACCGCATGCGCCTGGATCTGCATCGCCTTGGCGCGCGGATCGTAGTTCTTGTAGACGCGGTGGCCGAAGCCCATCAGGCGGAAGGGATCGTTCTTGTCCTTGGCGCGCTTGATGAACTCGGGAATGCGGTCGACCGTGCCGATGGTCTCCAGCATCTTCAGCGCCGCTTCGTTGGCGCCGCCGTGGGCCGGACCCCACAGGCAGGCGATGCCGGCCGCAATGCAGGCGAACGGATTGGCGCCCGACGAACCGGCCAGACGCACCGTCGACGTGGAAGCGTTCTGCTCGTGATCGGCGTGCAGGATGAAGATGGTGTCCAGCGCCTTCGCCAGCACCGGGTTCACTTCGTATTCCTCGGTCGGATAGGAGAAGCACATCCTGAGGAAGTTCTCGGTGTAGCCGAGCCGGTTCAGCGGATAGACGAACGGATGGCCGGTCGAATAGCGGTAGGCCATCGCCGCGATGGTCGGGATCTTGGCGACCAGGCGCACGCAAGCGAGTTCGCGCTGGGCCGGATCGGTGATGTCGGTGGAGTCGTGATAGAACGCCGACAGCGCGCCGACGACGCCGGTCAGGACCGCCATCGGGTGGGCGTCACGGCGGAACCCGCGATAGAACGCGGCCAGTTGTTCGTGCACCATCGTGTGGTGCGAGATGGTGTGACTGAACTTCTCCATCTGCTGCTGCGACGGCAGTTCGCCGTAGAGCAGGAGATAACAGACTTCGAGGAAGCTCGACTTCGCCGCCAGTTGGTCGATGGGATAGCCGCGATAGAGCAGTACGCCTTCGTCACCATCGATGAAGGTGATGTCGCTCTCGCAACTCGCCGTCGAGGTGAAGCCGGGATCATAAGTGAAGATGCCCGCATCGCCATAGAGACGTCGGATGTCGATTACCTCCGGACCTTGGCTGCCCGCGAACACGGGAAGCTGGTACGACTGGTCCTTGTAGGTAAGGGTTGCCTTTCCGGCGGGAACGGCCTTGCTGTCTCTCATCTGGCTCTCCGGGCTGCCATCAATTCTGTCTCAATCTCCTGCACTGCAGCAATATTCCTATACCACTGTCAATCTCTGGAACTACCCTAAAGTACGTGGGTTGTGAGCCGTTTGAGAGATTCTTCGCGTCCCAGCACTTCCAGCATGGCAAAAATCGGCGGGGACGTGGTTTTTCCGGTCAATGCGGCCCGTACCGGCTGCGCTACTTGTCCGAGTTTCAGGCTTTTGGCTTCGGCGAACGCGCGCGCTTTTTCTTCCAACGCATGGCCGGTCCAGTCGGTACCCTCAAGGGTACCGAGGAATTCGCCTAGCGTCCGCCGCGCATCGTCCGAGAGGATCTTGGCTGCCGCCGCGTCCAGTTCGCGGGCGCCGTCGGTGAACAGAAACTCCGATGACGTGGCGAGTTCGACCAGCGTTTTGGCGCGCTCCTTCAGGGCCGGCATGGCCTTGATCAGCCGCTCGCGGCCGATGGCGCTCAGTGTTTGCGGCGGATCTTTGCGGCCGAGGAGGTGGGCGACTTCGTCGGCCAACGCACCGTCGTCGGTCTCGCGGATGTAGTGGGCGTTGAGATTGTCGAGCTTCTTGAAGTCCAGCCGTGCCGGGCTCTTGCCGATGCTCTCGAGATTGAACCACTCGATCGCTTGCGGCGTCGGGATGATCTCGTCGTTGCCGTGGCTCCAGCCGAGACGCAGCAGGTAATTGCGCATGGTCTCGGGCAGATAGCCCATATCACGATACTCACCGACGGCCTGGGCGCCATGCCGCTTCGACAGTTTGGCGCCGTCCGGGCCGTGGATCAGTGGCACGTGGCCATAGGTCATATCCGGCCAGCCAAGGGCGCGGATGAGCTGCATCTGGCGGGCAGCATTGTTGAGGTGGTCGTCGCCGCGGATGATGTGCGTCACGCCCATATCGTAGTCGTCGACAACCACGGCCAGCATGTAGGTCGGCGTGCCGTCGGAGCGCAGCAGGATCATGTCGTCGAGCTGCTCGTTGGCAAAGCGCACGTCGCCCTGGACGATGTCGTGGATGATGGTCTCGCCGTCTTGCGGTGCTCTCAGCCGGATCACGAACGGCGCGCCAGCGGGCGCCTCGGACGGATCACGGTCGCGCCAGCGGCCGTCGTAGCGGATCGGCTTGCCGGCGGCGCGCTGGGCTTCGCGCATGGCCGTCAATTCTTCCTGCGTGGCGTAGCAACGATAGGCATTGCCTTCGGCGAGCAGCTTCTCGGCGATCTCGCGATGCCGGGCGGCGCGGGTGAACTGATAGGTGATGTCGCCGTCCCAATCGAGGCCGAGCCACTCAAGCCCTTCGATGATGGCGGCCACGGCCTGCGGCGTCGAACGTTCGCGGTCGGTGTCTTCGATCCGGAGCACGAATTTGCCGCCGGTGTGGCGGGCATAAAGCCAGTTGAAGAGGGCCGTACGGGCGCCGCCGATGTGCAGCATTCCAGTGGGCGAGGGCGCAAAGCGCAGGACGGGTTTGGTGTTCTCTGTCATGATGGTCAGGGGCTTAGGTGAATCCGGGGGCTATGGCAATTCGGAGCACGGGCGAGGGGGCCCGCGACGGGGTCCTTATAGCGGCATCGCCGGGCAGAATGGCGAAAATCGTGGCCCTGCCGCGGATTATTCGCGACCACGCGGCCGCCGAGCGGACCCGGGCGAGCCTGTGGATACCCGTAGCACTGGCAGCAGGTGCGGGGTCCTATTTCACCTTGCCGTTCGAGCCGGGTTTGGGCTGGGTGCCGGTGGCGGCCGCTTTTGCCGTGATCCTCGGCTGGCTGGCGACTGCCGCTGAAAAAGCCGGTACCCGCATTGCGCTGGCGCTGATCGCGGCGTTGGTTCTGGGCTTTGGCGCGGCGCGCCTTCGGACCGACGTGGTCGCGGCGCCGATCCTCAGCCATCGGGTGGGGCCCATCCACCTCGACGCGCGGGTGGTACAATCGGAGCCGCGCGGCAATGGCAGCCGGCTGGTGCTCGAGCCGGTTCCGACGGCGCGGCTCAACGCAGCGCAGACGCCGCGGCGCATCCGTCTCACGGTGCGGGCGCACAGCGACGTGCCGGAGCCCGGAAGCTGGGTGCACGTGCTCGCCATCTTGATGCCGCCGCCGTCGCCCTCGATGCCGGGCGATTACGACTTCGGCCGCTGGGCCTATTACCAGCAGATTGGCGCGGTCGGATATCTCTACGGCAAACCGACACCGATCCCGCCGGTGCGGCCGCAAACCTGGAGCGAGCGGGCGCGCAGCGCGCTGGAAAATCTTCGCACCCGCATGACCGAGCACATCCGCGACGTCATTCCGGGCAATGAAGGCGTGATCTCGGCGGCGTTGATTACCGGCGAACGTGCCGATATCGATCCCGACGACCAGACGGCCTTCCGCGACTCTGGTTTGATGCATGTACTGTCGATCTCCGGCCTGCACCTCGCGCTCGCGGGCGGCGTGTTCTTCTGGGTGATCCGGGCGTTGTTCGCGTGCTTGCCACGGATCGTGCTCAAACATCCGATCAAAAAATGGGCGGCAGTTGGTGCGCTCGCCGGATCGACGTTTTATCTCCTTATCAGCGGCTGCGAGGCACCGGCTGTGCGCTCCTGGGTGATGCTCGCTTTCATGTTCATTGCCATTCTGGTCGACCGGCCGGCGCTGTCGATGCGCTCGGTTATGCTGGCGGCCGCGGCGATCATTCTCGCGACACCCGAGAATGTGCTCGATGCCGGTTGCCAGATGTCGTTCGCCGCGGTGATCGGCCTGATCGCCTTGGCCGAATGGCAGCATGGGCGCAGCCGCGACGAGGTGAAGAAAACGCTGTGGCGCAAGGCTTGGCGATATGTGCTTGGCATTTGCATTACTTCCACCATTGCCGGGCTCGCCACGGCACCCATTTCCATCTTCCATTTCGACCGGGCTTCGCCGTTTGGCATTCTCGCCAATCTCGCGGCTTTGCCGGTGGTCGGCGCCATCATCATGCCGGCGGCGGTCGCGGCGATGGTGCTGATGCCGTTCGGGCTCGACACCTGGCCGCTGATCGCCATGGGCAAGGGCACAGCCATTATGCTGGCCATCGCGCGCTGGGTGGCGGCGTTGCCTGGTGCCGGAATGGCGGTGCCGGCATGGCCCGGCTGGAGCGTCGCCCTGATGATGGGCGGCGGCTTGTGGATCGCGTTATGGCGGCGCGGTTGGCGCTGGCTCGGACTGATACCCATTACCGCCGGGCTCGTGTTCGTGCCGATGGTGCGTCCGCCCGACATTCTGGTTGCTCAGGACGGCCGCACAGTTGCGCTTCGTCTCGACAATGGCCGGTTGGCCCTGACGCAAAAGCCGACCGACAAATACGCCGCCGCGAACTGGTTGCGCCGGGGCGGCGACGACCGCTTGCCGCAAGACGCGATTGGAGGGCCGGGCCTCAAATGCGATGACCTCGGCTGCATCGCGCACCTGAAAGGCAGGCTCGTTGCCGTCGATAGCCGGGCCGAGGCGCTGGCCGAGGATTGCGCCAACGCCGCCGTCGTAATCAGCGCCGTTCCGGCACGCCGTTTCTGCAACGGTCCGCAACTGGTTATCGACCGGCGTGACGCGACACGCGATGGAGCGCACGTCGTCTGGCTGGAAAATCCGCTGCGGGTCGAAAACGCGGAAGACGCCCGCGGGCTACGGCCGTGGTCGACGCGGTACCAGCGTTTGCACCGAACTCAGTAACGCCGGATCAATCCCACCAGCTTGCCCTGCACCTTGACGCGATCGGCGCCATAGAGACGGGTTTCGTAGGCGGGGTTGGCAGCTTCGAGAGCGATGGAATCGCCGCGACGGCGCAAGCGCTTCAGCGTGGCTTCGTTGTTGTCGACCAGGGCCACCACGATCTCGCCGGTGTTGGCGGTGTCGGCTTCCTGAATGATCACCGTATCGCCGTCGAGAATGCCGGCGTTGATCATGGAATCGCCGTTGACTTCCAGCGCGTAATGATCGCCGCGAGCGACCATGCCGCTCGGCACAGGAACGTCGGCGATTTTGTTTTGCAGCGCTTCGATCGGCGTACCGGCGGCGATGCGGCCGACCAGAGGCACATTGATTGCGCCTTCGGCTTCGCCCATGGGACGGCGCGGCGATCCGGCGCCACGTGCATCAGTAGCTGGGCTGCGCGTGCGATGGCTGGGGCTCATGCGCTGGGCCTGGCTGCGCGTTTGCGCGGGGCGCAGCGTCTCGGCCATGTTTTCCGGCAGCTTGATGATCTCGAGCGCGCGGGCGCGCTTTTCCATGCGGCGCAAGAAGCCGCGCTCTTCAAGAGCGGTGATGAGGCGATGGATGCCCGACTTCGATTTCAGGTCGAGCGCATCTTTCATTTCATCAAACGACGGCGGGATGCCGGTTTCGTGCACCCGTTCGTGGATGAACATCAAGAGCTCGTACTGTTTCTTGGTGAGCATTCCGAATTGCCTCCGTTGGATCGCCCCGGCACCCAAACGGCGACGGCGAACAAATCCGAAACACGGAGAATCGTTCTACTTTAGTTCCCTGAAGGCGTCAACATGCCCGTGCAAGGCGAGCCGACACGCCGCAGGCCGGGCGTCCAGAATCGAAATCGAATCGTTCTAAACTGGAAACTAACGCGAGGGCGCCTATGGCTATTGTCTTTTCCATCACCCTCCTTGGTACATTTGTTTCTCGGTTTTAATTTCAGTCCTGAGGGGCGCGGCCTCATGGGGGAAGAGGCACAACCTGAACCAAGAGGTAGTGCTCTGATGCTTCGATTCAAGTTAGTGGCGGGTGAGATGCATTTGCATCCAATAATGGCCGCATCACTTTATGTTCGCGATAGTCTGGCTTCACTGGGTGTTGGAGGGGGTGATCGTGAGTGATCGTCGCGCAGAGTATTTTCGGCAGTTGGGTTTTGATGACGTACGTTTGGACAAGGAAGACGATCCGAACAGTCATTTTGTTAGTAGAGCCCTAGCACGTGCCTACTCACTTAGGTCCTTTGAAATTGAGCATCACTGGAAAAGGGCAACGTATTTTTGGGGGTATCAGATCGCGATTTTTGCGGCGCTTGGATTTGTAGCTAAATCTGATTTTTCCTCAGACTTTGCGCCGCTCGTTTTTGTTCTGCCTTTGCTGGGCACGCTCACTGCTCTGGCTAATGCCTTGGTGGCGGCCGGGTCGAAGTTCTGGCAGGAAAATTGGGAAAAGCATATCGATATGCTTGAGGACAATGTTGAAGGTAAACTGCACAAAACTGTTTGGAATAAAAACAATACGTTGAGTTATTCTGTTTCGCGGGTGAACCTTGTCCTTGCTTGGATTTTTGTTGGATTCTGGGGGTTTCTCTCTGCATACGAATGTGTGATTTTTCTCACCAACTTTGCTTGCGTGGCGCCCCAGGTTGTATTCATCTTGGCGTTCTTGGTCATTCTCGCGTTATTCGGTTTTGCATTATGGCAGCTGTTGAAACAGAAAACGAACTTTCGTGCGGATCAATCGAATTGGCATTTCATTCCGCGCGTGCCGCCAGGCGAAACGCGTAATTAGGAGTTTCATGTGCACCTCTGTAGCTGCTTGAATGCTTGAGCGTACACGGAGTTGTGAAGAGCTCAGGCTATTGAGAGTGCCTCTCAGAGGTTGAGGACCAGGTTTTATTATTTGGAGCCGCACCATGAAAATTCCCGCCTTTCCATTCACCGCCATCGATTGGTCGAGCGTTCCGGGCGTGGAGTATCCCGGCGAGACCGGCACGGCGATCTGGCGGACGATGAATGCGGGCGATCTCAGGGTGCGGATGGTCGAGTATTCGCCGGGCTATCGGGCCGATCATTGGTGCGCGCGCGGGCACGTGCTTCTGATCGTCGAGGGCGAGATGACGGCAGAGCTGAAAGATGGCCGCTCGTTCGTGCTCAAGCCGGGGATGGGCTACATGGCGAGTGACGACGCCGACAATCCGCACCAGAGCCACACCGAGACGGGCTGCAAGCTGTTCATCGTTGATTGAACGGGCGGTAGCCCTCTTCGCCGTGCCACGCACGGCACTTCTCCCAACGCTCTACGGGCGAGTGGATAGTTTGCCGCGCGCGAGGAGGCGGAAAATCTATCTAGTTCTGGGCCGCGACGTCCTGTCCGCGACGAAATCGTCGTTCGACAGAGTGATCGATTTGTCGGCGCCGTCGATGGTGATTTCCTGGTAGAGCCAGCCGCGCTTGACGATGGGTTCGTCGTCCTTGTCATCCGTGAGGACCTGCCAGCTCACGCGTGTGATCAAAAGCCAGTTCAGCGAGGGAATACCGGAAATCGAGAAACGGCCGTCGCCGTCGCACAGGGCTTTGTGATCGTATTTGTGGGCGCGGCGCTCGTAATTCGGCGGAAAGCCTTTGCCGGTCTCCAACAGTTTCGACAGTTCCATGTTGTAGCCGGTCAGCGGCATCAGCGAGACGCTTTCGCCGGCGCAGGTAATCACGCGCCCATCGGGGAGCTTGTAAGAGGTCTGGCCGCTCACGGTGTAGGGGCCGGGCTTGTTCCAAGTCTGGAAATCGGTGTCGAGAAACGGCGTCAGAATCTGATAGGCGGGCGGTTTAGACGCGCAGCCTCCAGCGATTACCAGCGCCAGAAGCGGAACCATGCGAATGCCGGAAAACATGCCCATGTCCTTCAAAACAGACAGGGGGATACTGGGACGATAGGGTAAGCGGCGGGTTAATTTCGTGGGAAACCGGCTGTATCGAATATCTGGGGCCGCCGAATAAAAAAGCAGCCGGCGCGGGAAGTTGGGCGACCGCGCCGGCCCAAGCTACGGAGTTCGGTTACTGGCGGTCGCGACCATAGCCATCGTCATAGGATGGCTGGTTCTGGTACTCGGGGCCGCGGTAGTCACGGTCGTCGCCCGGCGCTGGGCCGTAATAGCGGTCCTGATAGCTGGGCGGGGGAGGCGGCGGCGGATAGTCGTAAGCCTGGGCGCGCGTCTCTTGGCGATCGTTATCCGCGGCAGCAATGATCGCCGTCAGGGCGAGGAGGCCGACACCCACGGCGACCGCAGTTCCGGCACCGTCATCGTGATGGCGGCGGTGGTCCCAGCCACGGTCATAGCGTTCGTGATGACCGCCACGCGGGCCATACCCCCACGGATCGGCACTAGCGGTAGTCCCGCTCAACAAAGCCAGTGCAAGGGCGGCGCTCATCAGACGTTTCATGGGAGTTCTCCATCCCTGATTTCGGCTCCAACTCTGGAGCCTGATTTGATGGAGAGGAGCTTGAGCCATCCCGCCTGAACGCAGTCTGGGGCCGTCCTTCAGGTAAGGTTCATCTTCATGGCATTTGCAGGCCGATTGCGGCTCAGAACAATTCGCAAATAATCTCCAGAAACATTTCTGCCAATTTTATCGTACACTGTTCGCACAGGCTGGCGCGCGTAGCGCCCTTTGGAGGGGGTTGTTCATGAGTGAAGATAAAGTCGAGGCCGTTGCCCAAGACGTCGAGGCGCACCACCATCACCACGACGAAGTGGAAGTCGAGCGCATCGAAACGGTGTCGAGCACGACGACGCCGTGGACTGTTCGGCTGGTTTTCGGAATTCTCGGTCTCGTGTTTCTCGGTTGTGCCGTCGCGGCGTGGCAGTTCCGCGATCTTTTCAACGGGCATATCGCAGAAGCATTGCCCTATATCATCATCGGCCTGATCGTGATCGGCGCGGGCGCCATCGTCGAATCCATTACGACGGAAATCTGGCTCGCTCTCATCGGCGGCGTCATTGCCTTGGCGGTGACGTTCTTGATCGTCGGACGGATGCAGGTCATCCCCAACGAAGGCGCGCTCTACACCGTCGACCGTTTCACCGGCACGGTGCAGTTCTGCACGCCGGATGGCTGCGTAGCGTTGAAGCAAGTCGCCGAACTTCCCAAGCCGCCGGCCCCGCCGCCGCCCGCTGAAGCGACCGTGGTCCCCGCACCAGAAGCTGCGGTTCCGCCGCCGCCGCCAGCGAAGGCCGCTCCTGCGCCGGTGAAAGCTGCTCCGGCTCCGGCCAAAAAGTGATCTGATATTACGGAATCGGGTGGCTTCTGATGCTGCCCGATTCCAATTCGTCTGTACACGGACGATGCCGGGAACCCTTTCGCGGCAGCTATACCTGTGCATGTCACAGCGGGCGTCAACCTGTCGCGTCAACTCACGAAATGCAAAGGCAAGCTCTCAGAAATGATGCATGTCGCATCAGCCCTGATGAGTATGACTGCCAAAACTTGGTCCGCTTCCACCTGCACACTAGACCGCGTCGCACTTGCCACCAGTGCGCGAGCTATGTGAGCCTTCGTGAGTAGGTAAAGTTACTTACGGCGCGGCATGAACAGGCAATTTTTCTACCGTTGGGCGATCGGACTGGGGGTGGCGAACTACCTGGTCTATACTCTCGCCACGTTGGTAGCCGGTGGGGACGTTCTGTATGGGCATGTCGTACAGGGCCATTATTTTGCGGCAACGGGCAGCGGATTTGTTGAAGTAGCACCTGCGCTGTTCGCGTTTTGCCGCTGGCATTCCTACACCCTGCTGGTCACGTTCCCGCTTCTGTTGTGGGGCGGGTTTCATCTCGTGCCTGAGCCGCGTGCGTCCGATGAACTGGTCTTTTCGCAAGGAGACTGAAGATGCCGGTCTTTCGCCTCACACCTCGTGCAGGGACTGAAACAAGTGCGCAGTGGCGCGCTTCTTCGATGCGTCCGTATTGTCTGTGGATCCGAGCCGGTGATGAATACGAAGCCCGGCGCGCCGTAGCGCGTGCGACCCACGTCGATCTGCCGCCCGGCGCACCCGAAACGCTCGAGCCCTGGAAGGACGAGGAACTCGTCGCTTGCGAATACGACGACAGCAAGGACGTGTCGGCCGGCGTGATTTACGTGCGCCGCTATCCCGTCGCAGTCAGGGCCATGCAGCAGCGGCGACTTTCCGCTTAGGAGACAAGGCTAGGGCGACCGGCGAGCGATCAGCAATCCGGCTGCGCGGTGAGCTTGGCATTGCTGTCCGGCTGGGTTTCGGCACGATCACGCGCTGCTGTGTTCTGGGAGACGGCGTAGCGCAACACCAGTCCGAAACCGAGACCGGCCAGCGCCAAGCTGACGTGAACGAAGCCGGGGAAGCCCGCCATCGTGCGCTGCGCAATGATGCCGATGACGCCACCCAGTCCCGATCCGGCCACGAGCACACCGGCACCGATCGTCGCCTGCGGGCCAAGGTCTTTTATGGTCCGGGCAAAGAGGGTCGGGAACAGGATGGAAACAAAGAAACTGACGCCCAGCAGGCAGACAAGTCCGACGACGCTGTGGTCGAATGCCGGAATTGCGCACAGCGCTGTGGCGAACGCGGCGAAAACGGCGAGCAGGCGGATCGGATCGATGCGGCCCATCAGCACCGTGCCGACGATCCGTCCGGCGCCCAACAGACACCAAGTCATCATCGAAAAAATCACCCAGCCGGCGGCGGGCGGCACGCCGAGGACGTGCCGGGCGTATGGAATGGTCGAACTCCACAGGCAAGCCACAGCGGCCGAATAGATCACGAATGCGGCGAGGCCGTTGCGGAATGCCGTATTTTGCCGGAGCAGCTTCAGGTCGTCGATCGCCCGCGACCCGCGCGGCGGCCGCTGGTTGGCAACGGCGGGAAATTCGACGCTTTCCATGATGAGGGTGAACAACAGGGCGCCCAACCCGCCGACGACATAGGGCCGGACGATGACATTGACGAACTGGCCGAACTCGGCATTGTGCGGCGGCAGCGTGAATTCCGGCGCAAACAGGTTCGCCACGATCAGGCCGACGGGATAGAAGCACTGCGCGAAGTTGAGACGCCGGATGGCCGTCGCCGGCGACCCCATGCGCACGATCAATGTGTTGGCGCCGACTTCGAGAAATGCCCAGCCGATACCGGTGACGACCACCGAAACCAAGTGGAACAGCACTTGATGCCGGAGGACGGCGGGATAAAGCACCAGCGCGCCCAAGGCGAAGAAGAGAAGTCCCGAAATCAGTCCGAGCTTGCAGCCGAAGCGGCGCAGAAAAAGTCCGACCGGTAACGCGATCAGAAGATAGCTGACATTCAAGCTGAGAAGGATGATCGAAGACTGCAGGTAGCTGAGCGTGAAGAACCGCTCGAACTGGGGCGAGACGATGCCGAAGATACGGTGCGCGCCACCCCAAATGGCGAACAGGGAAACGGTCAGCGCAAAAGCAAGCGGATACCGCTTCACGCTCTGACGTGCTTCTCCCGGCATATGCACCCCCCGGTGCGTTTTATCAGGAGAATAATCTGTCTTCAGGCGTTAAAATTTTCGTGCTCGGAAGCGTCAACAGAAGATGAACGCAGAACTCATGCACAGCGCGAAGTTGTTGTCCCCCTTCGTGGAACACTCGAGGTGTTTGCGCGGTAAGACGGCGTAAACTGTATCAGTACCCGTCGAGCGGAATGATCTCGACGACGTCGCCGGATTTGGCCGCCGGGCCGTTGGGCGGCAGCACCACCAGGGCGTCGGCCTTGGCCAGCACCGACAGCATCGGATATTCCAAAATCGGATATGGCTCGGCCCACACTTCGCCGCCCTGCATGACGAGGCGGGCGCGGACGTAGGTCTTGCGGCCGTCGGTGGCGGGCAGCTCGGCGGTGAGGCGCGCGGTCATGTTGTGGCAGCCGCATTTGAAGCGCTGCGGCAGGCTGCAGGTGTTCTGGTTGGTACCCAGCATGACGTCGAGGCTGGGGCGGATGAACAGCAGGGCGCAAACGAGGGCCGAGGCCGGATTGCCGGGGAAGCCCAGCATCGGCGTGCCGCCAAGCTGTCCGAACAACAGCGGACGGCCGGGGCGATAGGCGACGGGCCAGGTCTCCATGCTGAAATCGGTGCTGCCGAGGGCGCGGGCGATCAGCTCGGTATCGCCGACCGAATGACCGCCGAGCGTCACCACTAGTTCGGCATCGGCATCGGCAATGGTGGCGATTTCCTGCGCATTGTCTTCGAGGATGCCGAAATCGCACGGCGCGCCGCCCCAATTGGCGATCATCGCCGACAGGCCGTAGCCGGTCGAGGCGTAGATGCCGCCAGGACGCCGTTCGGCGCCTGGTGCGTAGAGTTCATCGCCGACCGAGGCAATCGCGACCCGCGGACGGCGGCGCATTTTCGCCTGCGTGACACCACCGGAAGCGAGAACCGCCATGTCGCGGGCGGTGACCCGCTTGCCCGCCGGCACGAGTACCGAACCGGCCTTGAAATCGAGACCGGCCTCGCGGATGTGCTCGGGGTGCGCGGCGGAATACGAGAACTGCATCTCGTCGCTGCCCTCGATCGGGTCCTCGCGGAACGCGATGGCGTCGGTTCCCTCGGGCAGCACGCCGCCGATGACGATGCGTACCGCTTCGTTGGTGCCGACGGTGGCGCGATAAGGGTGGCCGGGGGTCGAGCGCCCGACGATCTTGCGCACGCCTTCGCCGTCGCCCTGGCGCACCGCATAGCCGTTAACGGTCGCAATCGGGGCCGGCGGATTGTCGACCACCGCCTTGATGTCCTCCGCCGCCACTCGTCCGGCGAAATGGGAAAGGTCTTCATGCTCCGTATCGATCGGCTTGAAGGCCGCGATGACCCTGGCTTGGGCTTCTTCGACACTGATCATCGGAACATGTCCTCCGGCCTGACTTGAGCGGCTTGCGCCAGCTTCTGAATGACATCGTCGGGCAGCGCCCGCAACCGTCCCGTCAGGAACGCATACACTTGCGACGCTGGAACGCCGGCCTTCTTGGCCCATTCGGTAGCGCGAAGGTGATGAGTGGTCATGAAATTGCGGAACGCCGCGGTCTTGGTTGCGACCTGGGCATCGGCCGAAGGGGTTACGGTCGGCGCGGCGACTTCGCCCATCAAGGCGGAGGGACGGCGGTTCGGCGCTACGGCCGTCTTGCGTGCCGAGCGGTACGGCGGGGCGGTAAATGGCCCGCTCTTGCCGCCGGATTTGGACACCAGCCGTACGCTTTCGATCACCGCGGCTTTGTCGATGGCTTTGGTCATGTCGTAGACGGTGAGGGCGGCGACCGAGGCGGCGGTCAGCGCCTCCATCTCGACGCCGGTACGTCCGGTGGTCTTGGCGGTGGCGATAATGCGGATGGCGTGCTTGTCGGGAAGATTCTCGAACGCGACCTCGGCCTTGCTGAGCGGGATGTTGTGGCAGAGCGGGATCAGTTCGGGCGTTTTCTTCGCCGCCATGATGCCGGCAATGCGCGCCGCCGCCAGCACGTCGCCTTTGGGCGCCTCGCCGGAGGTGACGGCCTCGAACGCTTCCGCGCTGAGCACGATCACGGCTTCGGCTTGCGCTTCGCGCTCGGTGGGCTCTTTGCCCGAAACGTCAACCATACGAGCAGCCCCGGTTTCATCGATATGAGTGAGATTGGCCATGGCTGCAGTCTAGTTCAGGTTGATGCCGCTTTGAACGGGGCACCCACCAGTGCGGCGGCGGCTGCGGCGACGTCGTCCTGGCGCATCAAGGTCTCTCCGATCAGGACGGTGGTGACCCCGGCCTCGGCCAGGCGGTCAAGATCGGCGCGGGACGCCAGCCCGCTCTCCGCACCTACCAGCCTGTCCGCCGGAACCCGCGGCGCCAGGGCCAAGGTGACGCCGACATCGGTGACGAAACTCTTCAGGTCGCGATTGTTGATGCCGATCATTTCGGCCCCGATGGCGAGGGCGCGCGAAAGTTCCGCCTCGTTGTGGACCTCGACCAGCGCATCCATGCCGAAATCGTGCGCGGCGCGGTGGAGGGTGTTCGCGGTCTCATCATCGACCATCGCCATGATGATCAGGATGGCGTCGGCGCCCCAGGCCCGGGCTTCGGCGACCTGATAGGGCTCGACCAGGAAGTCCTTGCGCAGGACGGGCAGGTCGACCGCATCGCGGGCGGCGACGAGGAATTCGGGCGCGCCTTGGAACGACGGCGTGTCGGTCAAGACCGACAGGCAGGTGGCGCCGCCTTCGGCATAGGCCTTCGCCAGCTTGGGCGGATCGAAATCGGCGCGGATCAGGCCTTTTGACGGGCTCGCTTTCTTGATCTCGGCGATCAGGCCGAAATGGCGGTCGAGCCGCGCCTTGAGGAGGGCGTTCTTGAAGCCGCGCACCGGATCGGCGGCACGGGCGCAGGTGACGATCTCGACCGGCGAAATCGTTTCCTTGGCGCGCGTCACTTCCTCGCGCTTATAGGCCGCGATCTTGTCGAGGATATTCATCCGTTCGATACCGCGATGAGTTTCTTCAGCACCGCTTTGGCCGCGCCGCTGTCGATCGCCTTTGCGGCGATATCGGCGCCTTCGCGCAACGTTTGCGCCTTGTCGGCAACGATCAGTGCCGCCGCGGCATTGAGCAGGACGATATCGCGATAGGCGCCTTGTTCGCCGTCGAGCAGGCGGGCGAGAGCCGCCGCATTCTCGGGCGCTTCGCCGCCTTTGACCGCGAGCAGCGGATAATGGGGCAGGCCGGCGTCATCCGGCGTCACCATCATGGTGGAGATTTTGCCGTTCTCCAGCACCGCGACATGGGTCGGGCCGGATATCGACAACTCGTCGAGACCGTCGTGGCCATGCACCACCCAGGCCTTTTCGGCGCCATGGGCGGCCAGCACATGCGCGACCGGTTCCATCAATTCGAGCGCGTAGACGCCGAGCAGTTGCCGCTTGACACCTGCCGGGTTCGACAAGGGGCCGATCAGATTGAAGATGGTGCGAAAGCCGAGGGCGCGGCGGACCGGCGTCACGTTCTTCATCGCCGGGTGATAGCCCTGGGCGAACAGGAAACAGACGCCGGTTTCGGCGACGCAGCGCTCCGCCACTTCGGGCGGCACATCGACTTTGACCCCAAGCGCTTCCAGCACGTCGGCAGCGCCGGTCTTCGACGACATATTCCGGTTGCCGTGCTTGGCGATCGGAACCCCGCATGCCGCGGTAACGAAGCAAGCGGCGCTCGAAATGTTCAGCGTCGAGTGGCCGTCGCCGCCGGTGCCGACCAGATCGATGGCGTTGGCGGGCGCCTTCATGCGCTTCATGGCGGTCCGCATCGCAGTCACTGCGCCGGTGATTTCATCGACGGTGGCGCCGCGCACGGCCATGGCCGTGAGCAGGCCTGCCATTTGTGCTTCGCCGACCTCGCCAGCCATGATCGCGGTGAAGGCGGCAGCAGAGGCTTCGGCATCCAGCGTCTTGCCCGCGGCGACGCGCTTCAACAGTACGGAAAAATCGAGGTGGCTCATCTCAGACGGCCTTCTCGTACTGATGCGCCATGCGCAGGAAATTCTGCAAGAGGGCGTGACCGTTCTCGGAGGCGATGCTTTCGGGATGGAACTGAACGCCATGCACCGGATGGGTCTTGTGCATCACGCCCATGATCACGCCGTCTTCGGCGACCGCCGTCACTTCGAGGCAATCCGGCATCGTTTCCGGCGCGATGGTCAGCGAGTGATAGCGCGTGGCGGTGAAGTCGTTGTTGAGACCGCGGAAGACGCTTTTGCCGGTGTGATGGATGGTCGACAGCTTGCCGTGCATCGGCGTGGGCGCGCGCACAATCTTGCCGCCATAGACCTGTCCGATCGACTGGTGACCGAGGCAAACCCCTAAAATCGGCACCGTGCCGTTCGCCTTTTCGATCACCTCGCAGCAGATCCCGGCCTCGTTGGGCGTGCAGGGACCCGGCGACAGCACGATGGCCTCCGGCTTCATTCCGAGGGCGTCGGCGGCGGAAATCTCGTCGTTACGCACCACCCTCACCTCTGCCCCGAGCTGGCCGAGGTAGTGGAACAGGTTGTACGTGAAACTGTCGTAGTTATCGATCAGGAGAAGCATTCAGTTAACTCTTTGAAAATACTAGAATTAATTAGGGCGAACACAAAACCCACGCCGCAGACTCGGGTGTCGGCAGCGGCCGGGAGTGGCTATTTTCGCGGAACCGCTCCCGGAAGGAAAGGTGGCATCTGCAGCGCCTTCGGCACTGCCGTATTTGTGGGCAGACCATCGCGCGCGCCCCGGAACTCGGCGCGGGTATCCGGCGTTCGAAATTACATGAGACAAAAAGCGGATATCTCGGATTTCGCGCTGATCGGCAACGGGCGGACGGCGGCTCTGGTCCATCGGCATGGCGCAATCGCATGGCTGTGCTGGCCGCGCTTCGATTCCGATGCCTGTTTTGCCGCTCTGTTGGGGGACGAACGGCACGGACACTGGACCATCACACCGGACGAACCGTTCGAGAGCACGCGCAAGTACCGCGACGAGACGCTGGTTCTGGAAACCGAATTCAAAACCGAACACGGCCGGGCGCGCCTGGTGGATTTCATGCCCGTCGGTACGGCCGATGGCGCGATCATCCGCAGACTGGTTTGCGAGGAAGGGCGTATCGCGGTCCGGCATTCCTTCAGTCCCGTATTCGGCAACGGCAGGCGTGCGCCGCAATGGTCGTGCGAACAGGACCAGATGGCAGCGCGTGCCGGGGTCGACGAGGTGCGTTTGTGGTGTTCGCGCCAAGACTGTCTCAAGCCGGATGCGCGCATTACGCTTTCCGCCGGCGATCAGATCACGTTCGAGATGGGCCGGCGGCCCGTCCGAGACGCTGCCGAATTGGATCGCACGCAGCAGCAATGCGAGGCGTATTGGCGCGATTGGGTGAAGCAATGCGGCTATCAGGGCCCCTGGCGCGACGCCGTCATTCGCTCGCTGATTACCCTCAAGGCGCTCATTCATCAGCCGACCGGCGGTATGGTGGCCGCACCGACCTCATCGCTGCCGGAATTGCTTGGCGGCACGCGCAACTGGGATTACCGCTTCTGCTGGCTGCGCGATTCCACCATGACGGTTCTGGCGCTGTTGCATGCGGGTTATCGCGACGAAGCCGGGGCCTGGGTGCAATGGCTGCTCGATGCCATCAAGCCCGAAACCTCGCCAGCACAGCCGGTCTATGGACTGCTCGGCAATGCCGAACTTCCCGAATACGAGGCCGATTGGCTTCCCGGTTTCGGCGGCGCGCGGCCGGTGCGGTTCGGCAATGCCGCCTGCCAGCAGTTTCAGCTCGATATCTATGGCGAAGTGCTCGATACGATCTATCAGTGGCATTCTCTTGCCGGCAGCGAGATCGAGAGTTCGTGGACCAAGTTGCGGCAGATGATGGCGCGGCTCGAAACGGCGTGGCGAAAGCCGGATGCCGGATTCTGGGAACAACGCAGCGATCCCGAGTTTTTCACCCAGTCGCGCGCCCAAGCCTGGGTGGCTTTCGACCGTGCCGTAAAATCCGCCGAACGCTTCCAGTTTGACGGGCCGGTCGATCGGTGGCGAAAGCTCCGGACCGAAGCCCATGAGGAAGTGTGCCGGAAAGGCTTCAGCGAGCGCCTTAACGCCTTCACGCGCGCCTACGGTTCGGAGACGTTCGATGCCGCGACGCTTCTGATCCCGATCGCGGGTTTTCTGCCGATCCACGATCGGCGCATTACCGGCACGCTGGATGGAATTCGCAAACATCTCATGCGCGACGGCTTCATCTATCGCTACGACAATTCCGCAAGCAACGACGGCATACGCGAGGAGGAGGGCGCCTTCCTGCCGTGCTGCTTCTGGTATGCCGATTGTCTTACTCTGCAGGGGCGCAACGACGACGCCGCAGAACTGTTCGAGAAGTACCTGAATGCCGGCAATGATCTCGGCTTGTTTGCCGAGGAATTCGATGTTTCGTCGGGGACGATGCTGGGAAACTTCCCGCAAGCGCTGACGCATCTGGCCCTGGTCAACACGGCCTTCAATCTCACCGGATTCGGCCCGGCGAATACGCGCAGCAGTTCCGGCACAAAACCGGGATAGCCCTAGTGATCGTCCTTTGACGATCCCAGTGCATCAGGATCGGCACGGTCCGGATGGACATCGATCCAGCGCACGAACGCGCCCACGTTGGCGACGGCGGCGTTGTAGTCGCGCGCCAGTTCGAACCAAACCATCTGCCAGAAATGATGCGCGTCATGCGCCGCTGCGGCTTTGTCCGCATAATAGCGCTGCCGGGCCAGCGGCGTGTCCGGCGGCAGATACGCGTCATGGGAGAAGTTGCTGTCCACGGCCGTGCTCCATCGTTGCCAGCCCTTGGGCCTCAATATGGAGGCCGCCCGGGCATTCGCCAACCGTCTGTCGCTGAAATCCCCTCCATGTTTGCGATGGCCCATCAGTTTAAATTGACGCGCACGGGCAGGGACGTTGCGGTGACCCGACGTCAGATGGCGTTGCACCATCGCAACGCATCACTGCCGTTTCATGAATTGACGCAGCGCCGATCACATGGGTGTGTTCCAGATTGGGTACGCGCACCGATTGACTGTTTGAAAGTGCCACTTACACTCCACCACGCGCTGGGGAGTAATGCTGCCGCTTGGGAAGGCAGCACACGAGGGAATTCTGTCGCTGGTTTGTCGTGGGGACGGCCGCGGCTTTTCTTCACCGGTGCATGATCGAGGGGCACTGGTGGATTCTGCCACATGAACGCGGATGTGATGGGAACGAGGCAGGGCATGGTGAGCCCCGCTCGCGCAAAAGTCCTTGATGCAGCGTGTTTTGCCGTCGTCGTGGCGTGTGCCGCCATTGTCGCTTGGATGGCAGCCGTGCCGTTTCTCGGGCATGTGCCGGACCAGAACGCGTTTTACAGCGCCGATACCGGGCGCGTGTACGCCTATCTTTCCGGCAAGACGGACGGCTATTACCGCATGAAGGTGCACCCGCTGTACGGCTGGTTTTGCATCTTCTATCAGGCGATTGTGGTGAAGACGTTTCACGTCCCGGCGTCGATCGGAATTCCGGCGCTTTCCGGCGCCATCTCGGTGACCACCTGCGGACTGCTGTACGCCGTCATGCGCCGCCTCGCTGTGACGCCGGTTGCCGCCGCGAGTTTCGTGCTGCTGTTCTGTTCGTCGGCCACCTACGTGTTCTGGTCGACGCTGCCCGAGACGCACATGCTGGCAGGCGCTTCGGTGCTGCTGGCGGTGCTGATCATGACGTCGCCAAACGGGGCGGGGCAAAACATATGGAAATCGGCCGCTGCGTTCGCCATCGGATGCTCTATCGTCGTCACCGACGGCATGATTTGGGTGTTGCGCCAGATCGATTTTGCGCCCGCGCGGCGGGGCGATGTGCGCGAATTCCTGCAGGCCAATCTCGCCAAGAGCCGTCTGCTGTTCCGCACAGCGGCGCTGGGCGTCGGGATCATATATGTCCTATGGTTGCCGGAATGGCCGCTCCTCGGCAAACGCGCCGGGCTGCCGTTCAACTTCCTCGAAGAACGCCATTTCGTTGAAGTCGGAGCGTCGAATTCGGCTTTGACGATCCACATTTTCGGGCTGACGCCGCCGGGCATTGCCGTCGACTGGCTGATGCCGTTGCTGTGCGTGGCCGCGATGGTCGTTGCATTGCGGGTTCTCACCCCGCGACAGTGGTTTATCCCGCTGTTCGCGCTGTTCGGCCTTGCGCTGCACACGGTCTATTCCGGCGACTGCGCATTCCTGTTTTCGCCCGACTACATGCCGATGGTCATCGTTGCCTTGGCGCTCGTCGCCAAAGAGCGGTTGCCGAAATGGACCCCCGGCGTCATTGCCGTCGCGGCGCTGCTGCTGCTGACGCTGAACATGGGAGAATGGACGCGGCAAATGGATGGCGTTGCCGCAACCGGCAAATTGATGACCTTCGATAGCGTCACGCTGCACTGATGGGCACACGCTCTCCAGCGGCGGTATTTTTGGCGTTGTTGACGGCTGCGGTGGCGATGAATCTCGCTGCGGCTGTTCTCTTCAAGCACGTCGGATTGCAGACGGGATTATGGGACCTGCATTTCTGGGCGATCTGGCCTGGCGGTCACGCGCCGTCCTGGATGCCGGTGAACGATTCCTGGATGCCGATGCGCAAGGCGTGGGAGTGGTTCCGCGCCCCGCATCATGGTCTGCTGTACCAGGAGGTGTTCTTCCATCAGCACATCAAGTTCCAGTATCCGCCTTCGAGCCTCTTGATGTTTGCGTTGCCCGATGCGCTGCACGTTGCGGTTTCCGACCGGATTCTGAACGGAATTGGATGGCTGGCGGTGATCGTCGAGGCGGCTGCCACCGGTGCGCTGGCGTATGTCGTTTCCCGCGATACCGAATGGGCTCGGCGGACACCGCGGTTTCATTTTGCCGTCGCGATAGCGATCGGATTGGCGGTGTTCTCGTTCCACTCGGTGCTGTGGGCCTTCAGCCTGGGCCAGATCCAGGCATGGCTCAATGCGACGTTCGCCTTGGCTGCGCTGGCGTATTGCGGCGGACGGCAGCGGACCGCGGGCGTGCTGATCGGAGTGATCTGCCTGATAAAGCCGCAGTTCGCACTGTTTGCGCTATGGGCAGCGCTACGCGGGAAGTGGCGGCTGCTCGGCGGCTTTGCCGCAGCGGTCGCGATCGGTCTGACGCTGTCGCTGCTGTGGTTCGGCTGGACCAATCATCTCGACTATCTGTCGGCGATCTCGTTCATGAACCGCCACGGCGAAGCCTATTATCCCAACAGCGCCGTGAATGGCGTCTTGAATCGCTTGCTCGGCAACGGCGATCCCTTCACCGTCGACAAGACCGCATTCCCGCCGTTCAGCCCGTTGATCTACGATCTCAGCCTGTTGACGTCGCTGGCGTTGATCGCGTTCGCGCTGTTCTTCCGCCGCAAGCACGACGATCTCTCCGGCTTTCTTGCCGCTGCCGTAGTTTTCACCATCGCGTCGCCGATCGCCTGGACCCATCACCTCGGCATTCTCCCGCCGGTGTTTGCCGTCCTTGCTGTTGCGCAGATCGCGCGGCCGCAGGCGCTCGTAGTCGCGGCACTCGTTTTTGCGTATCTTGCGTCGGCGGCTTTCATCCCGCCCATGCCGTCGCTGGCGAGCGGCTTGCCAAGCCTTGTCTATGCGCTTCCGCTTGCCGGTGCGCTGGTCTATCTGGGATTGCTGTCGGTTCGCTCCCGCCGCGGATAATAATCTGTAGACAGAGCGAATTGTTGTCGTGGCGCAAACTGTACGTTTTGTTGCCTTGTTCCGATTGACCGGTGACGGTCGTTGCTAAATGATCGTTTTTCCGGCTGGGTGATGGGGTTACGCGCTCGGTTCGCTGTAGGGGAATGAGAACGTGGACCAGCAATATGCGGCCGTGAGACGTCTGGTCTCGTGGAGTGTTGCCGCCCTGACTGTGCTCATGCTCGGTATGGCGGGGGCCTGGCTTGTCATTGGCGGCAGCTGGCTGGCGTTGCTCGGAGGCTCGTTCTATTACGTCATCGCCGGCGGCGCGCTGCTGGCATCGGCATGGTTTTACGGGCGCCGTTCGGGCAAGGCGTTGTGGACATTTACCGGTCTTCTCGTTCTCACCATCGTATGGGCGCTGTGGGAAGTCGGCTTCAGCGGCTGGGAGTTGGAACCGCGTCTCCTCGCTCCGATCATATTCGGCGTGTGGTTGTTGCTGCCATTCGTAAAGGAACGTCTTCGAAATAAGGGGCGGGGCGTCGCGGCAATGGCAGTGTCTCTTGTCGCCGCGGTTGCCGTGTTAGCGGCGGGATTCGTTCCGGCGGTCGGGATCGACGGTTCTGCCGACATGACACCGGTTGCGGACGGAGCCGACCGCACGCAGCCCAAGGCCGATTGGGCCTTCTATGGCCGCAGCGCGGGCGGCGACCGTTTTGCACCGCTCGATCAGATCACGCCGGCTAACGTGGGAAAGCTGGAACTCGCGTGGCAGATCCAGACCGGCGACGGACCGCGCCAAGAAAAGCCCGAATACAATTTCGAAGCGACGCCGATCAAGATCGCCGACACGCTGTATCTTTGCACTGCGCATAGCTGGGTGGTGGCGCTCGATGCCGCCACCGGCCGCAAGAAATGGGTGTTCGATCCGCACGCCGATACGGCGCCGAACATTTTCCTCGCGTGCCGCGGCGTCGCCTATCACGAAGCGCCCAAGGGTCTTCCGACACCGTGCCCGCGCCGCATTATTGCGCCGGTGGCCGATGCCCGGCTGATGGCGCTCAATGCCGACACCGGCAAGCCGTGTGAGGACTTCGGCGAGCACGGTTTCATTTCGCTCACGCGCTATCTCGGTCCGGTGACGCCCGGATTTCATTTTGTGACATCGCCGCCGATGGTGCTGCACGACCGCGTCATTCTCGGCGGCTGGATCGCGGATAACCAGACGACGGGCGAGCCCTCGGGGGCGGTGCGGGCGTTCGATCCGATCACCGGAAAGCTGATCTGGGCCTGGGATGTCGGCCATACGCCGGAAAACTGGCTGCCGCGCGACAACGAAATTCTGACGCGCGCGACGCCCAATGCCTGGGGACCGTTCACGGCCGATCCGGATCTCGGTCTCGTCTATCTGCCGCTCGGCAACGCCACGCCCGATCACTTCGGTGCCCATCGCCGTCCGTACGACGAGAAGTATTCGAGTTCGGTGGTTGCGGTGGACATCAAGACTGGCGCGGCGCGCTGGCATTTTCAAACCATTCATCATGACATCTGGGATCTCGATGTACCGACCGGACCATCACTGGTCGATCTGCCGGGGCCGAACGGAACGATCAAGGCGCTGGTGCAGCCGACCAAACGCGGCGAACTGTTTCTGCTCGACCGGACAAACGGCAGACCGCTTTCCGCGGTGGCGGAGAAACCGGTTCCGCAAGACGCGATCGCCGGCGATCACACGGCCAAAACGCAACCCTACAGCGTCGGCATGCCGTCGCTGACGCCGGCCGATCTCCGTGAGCAGCGGCTATGGGGGGCGACGCCGTTCGATCAGCTCTACTGCCGCATCCAGTTCAAACGCTACCGCTACGAAGGGCAGTTCACGCCGCCGGGCACGCGGCCGGCAATCATTTATCCTGCCGCCGACGGCATCGTCGATTGGCACGGCGTGACGATCGATCCCGACCGCAAGCTCCTCATCGCCAATGCCAGCTATGCGCCGTTCGTCATGACCGAACCGCCGCGCGGCAAGATCGAGGCGCAAGGCCTTATCACGACCTGGAACGGGCAGGGCGCGCAGCCCGCCAACGATTCAATGTACTTTCCGCAATACGGCACGCCCTACACCGTGATCACGTTGCCGTGGCTGAGTTTCCTCAAGGTGCCCTGCAATCCGCCGCCATGGGGCACGCTGACGGCCATCGACCTCAAGTCGCGCAAGATTGTTTGGCAGAAGCCGCTCGGTACGACGCGCGATACCGGTATTCTTCGCACCAAGGTTAATCTGCCGCTCAACACCGGTGTGCAGAACATCGGCGGTAATATCGTCACGCGGGGCGGACTGATTTTCGTGTCGGCCACTGCCGATCGTTATCTGAGAGCCGTCGACGAGCGGACCGGCAAGGTGTTGTGGCGCGCACGCCTTCCGGCTGGCGGGCAGGCGACGCCGATGTCGTATTCCGTCGGCGGAAAGCAGTATGTCGTGATCGCCGCCGGAGGCCATCAGAAGTTCGGTACCAAGATAGGCGATTACGTTTTGGCCTTCTCGTTGCCGAAACAATAGGCTTGTCGCATCGGCATTCCGCGGCGTACGGACTGTAAGCACTTTTTACAGCAAGAAGATTCACTGCGATCGCGCATTGACTCGCGGGGGCGCTCTGGGACAATTGAACCAACAAATCTATTAGGGGCATGCGGCGGTGTGGGGTTCGGCTGGAAAACCTGAAGCGGGAATTAAGCTTCATCTTGGCGCGTTTGATTGCGCCATTGATGGCTGGATCAATACCGACGTAACCCCGCATATCTACATTTCCAAAATTCCCGGTGCTGCGAGCCTGCTGCGCGCAGTCGGCAAGCTCGACGACAAGAAATACGACATGCATCGCCGCGGCCAGTTCCGCGCACTGACGTATCTCGATTTGACGCAACCGCTGCCGTATGCGGACAATTCCGTCTCGGCCGTGTTCTCGAGCCATGTGTTCGAGCATCTGTTTCCCGACGAAATCCGGCGGCTGATCGTGGAGATCCGTCGCGTGCTGATTCCGGGCGGCGTCTGTCGTGTGGTGGTCCCTGACCTCGAAAAGGTGCTCGCGCTGTACGATCCGAATTCGCCCGAGCGATTCTTGAGCGCGATGTTCGAGGCTGATACGCGCGATGCGGTGAAGAACGGGCATCACTGGGGTTTCACCGGCGCATCGCTGAAGAAACTTTTCAAGGATTGCGGATTTGCCACAGCCGAGGTGGCCGCGTTCCGCGAGGGGCTGTGCCCCGATCTTGGCGTTCTCGACAATCGGCCCGATGAATCCGTCTTCTTCGAAGCGGTGAAATAGCGGGCAGGTATTGGCGCGAAGCTCCACGCGCCTCCTGGTTCTCCAATAATCAGTAAGATCAACTAGCGGTATCGCTGGCGCGGTACTGATCAACTGTCATTATTGTTTACATGGCAGTGAAGGTGACGATTTCGTCAGTCGAATACTTAAAAGTGTAGCGCTTAGTTTCGGTATTTAAGTTGTACGGTAGTAAAGGAACTTACTCAAATAGTAATACCCGCAGTCACGCAGTTGACATTCGTTATCATTATAAGTATTCAATAATGTCACAGGGCAGTGAAACTCACTAAGGGCAAACAAAGGGATTGACGTAGGAGCAATAATGCTTCTGCGCCACAAAGGGGTGTTGACGGTTCGTAACATGCGCAATGAGCTTCCAGTTGGCAGGCCCATTGAGGCGCTGCCCGATGGCCTTGATGCCGTTGCCCTGGGTGGTGGCTTCGTGCATCGGCTGGGTCGTACGGCGAATTCGTCACCGGTCCGTTCCGGAGCGCTGGCGCAATCCGGTGCTCCGGGCGGGCGCTCCATCCTGCAGGATATTGCCGATGCTGCGCTGATCGTCGTGCTGAGCGACGCGGTCGGTATTCTCTACCATTGGGCGGCAGCCAAGGCGCCGAGCGTACAGGAATTGACCTACACGGGCGTCGTGGTCGCGGCGACCTTCGTCGTGTCCGGACGTCTTTTCGGCAATGGCGCAGCCTGGCAGGGCGTGACCCGGTTCAGCCAGTACAAGGAAATCGCGCAGAGCTGGACGATTTCTTTCGCGGTCCTCTGGTTCATGCTCTTTGCCTTCAAGGCCAGCGATATGTTTTCGCGCGGCGCTATACTGACGTTTTACTTGGGTTGTCTTCCCGTCATAGTTCTGTGGAAGGCCGCCTCCGGGCCGTTGATCCGCCGCCTGGTGCGCAAGGGTTATGGCAGCCGCGAGGCGATCGTGATCTGCGATGCCGACGACGACACGGTAAGCGGTTTCGTCGGCGAGCTCGTTGCCATGGGGTATCCGCATCCGACCTTGGTGGCTTGCGCCGGCCTCGCCAGTCGCGCCCTGCGGGCCGAAGACCAGAAGGACCTGGTGGCGCGCGCTTTCGCGGCCGCCCGGACCGGCCGGGAAGGCGAGATCTTCATCTGCTCGAACCAAGTGCCGCCGGACCGGCTGGTGTCGCTGGAGCGGGCATTGTCGATCCTGCCACGGGCCGTCTATGTCGTGCCGGAGGCGCGTACCGCGTCGCTGGTGCGGTGCAAGCCGAAAGCGGTCGGCGACTACGTCGCGGTGGAGGTGCAGCGCGAGCCGCTCGGGCTGGCCGAACGCATTTGCAAGCGCGCCATGGATGTCGTGCTGTCGTTCCTGTTGCTGACCTTTCTGGCTCCGTCGCTGCTGGCCATTGCGCTTGCGGTCAAGCTCGACTCCCCGGGGCCGGTGTTCTTCCGTCAAAACCGCAACGGCTATCGCGGCCGGCCCTTCCGCATCTTCAAGTTTCGCACCATGACGGTGCTCGAAGACGGGCCGCAGGTTCGACAAGCGGCGCGCGGCGATGTCCGCGTCACCCGCATCGGTCGCTTCCTGCGACGCGCCAGTCTCGACGAACTGCCGCAGCTCCTCAACGTGCTGATCGGCGACATGTCGCTGGTCGGTCCGCGTCCGCATGCCCAGGCGCATGACGACTTCTATTCCAAGGTCATCGAGAACTACGAAGTGCGCCAGCATGTGAAGCCCGGCATGACGGGGTGGGCCCAGGTCAACGGCCTTCGCGGCGCCACCCAAGAACTGGAGATGATGGGGCGGCGCATCGAGTACGACCTGTGGTACGCGCTCAACGCCTCGATCCTGTTCGACTGCGAAATCCTCCTGCGCACGGCCGCCGAAGTGTTCCGGCAGCGCAATGCCTATTGAGCCGGAGATGAGCAACTATCAACCCAGCAAGATCGGGACGCCGGACGGCGAGCGCTGGTATGCCGTGCAGTCGCGGCCGCATCAGGAAACCCGCGCCATCGGGCATCTCGAAGAGCAGGGCTATCGCACTTTCTGTCCGCGCCTCAGGAAGACCGTGCGCCATGCCCGGCGGATCACGCAGGTGTTGGCGCCGCTGTTTCCCGGCTACTTCTTCGTTCCGCTCGATCTGACGCGCGATCCGTGGCGCGCCATCAACGGAACCCGCGGCGTGGCGCGGATTGTCACCCATGGCGAATTGCCGTCGCCGCTGCCGCACGGAATCGTGGCGGCGCTCAAGGTGCGGACCAATGACGACGGCACCATCAACTGGCTGCCGTCACTCGAAATCGGCGGCATCGTTCGCATCGCGGACGGGCCTTTTTCCGAACTTGTCGGGACGCTCGAACATTTGGGCCCCGACGGGCGCGTTCGGGTTCTGCTCAGCATCATGGGCAGGCCTGTGAACGTCTCCCTCTATCAAGAAAGCCTGATACCGGCCGCATAAGGCGGGCCGCATCGGGACACTGCCCAAGAGGTGAAACAGGGTTTCACCTCAACGGCGGCAGCATGTCCGAATTGCAAGGAGAGATCGTCACGATGAAATATGCATTGGTATGCGGTGCCGGGGGGTTCATCGGCAGCCATATGGTCAAGCGCCTGAAGAGCGAAGGCTTCTGGGTGCGCGGCGTCGACCTCAAATTCCCGCAGTTCGCCGAAACCGCGGCGGACGATTTTGTTGTCGGCGATCTGCGCGACGCCAACTTCTGCCGCTCGATCGTCGACCGCCGTTTTGACGAGGTCTATCAGTTCGCCGCCGACATGGGCGGGGCGGGCTACATTTTCACTGGCGAGCACGACGCCCACGTGATGCACAACTCGGCGACCATCAGCCTCAACATGGCCGACGCCTGCCACAAGCGAAACATCAAGCGGGTGTTCTACTCGTCGTCGGCCTGCATGTATCCGGCCTACAATCAGGAAGATCCGGAAAATCCCAATTGCGCCGAGAACTCGGCTTATCCAGCGGCGCCCGACAGCGAGTACGGCTGGGAGAAGCTGTTCAGCGAGCGGCTCTATCTCGCCTTCAACCGCAACTACGGCATGGAATGCCGCGTCGCCCGCTATCACAACATCTTTGGGCCGGAAGGAACCTGGACCGGCGGCAAGGAAAAGGCCCCGGCCGCGATCTGCCGCAAAGTGGCGGAAGCGACCAGCGGCGGTTCGATCGAGATCTGGGGCGACGGGCTGCAGACGCGCTCGTTCCTCTTCATCGACGAGTGCATCGAAGGCACCTTGCGCCTGACGCGCTCCGAACACACCGGCCCGTTCAACATCGGCTCCGACGAGATGGTCTCGATCAACCGCCTCGCCGGCATGGTGATCGACATTTCGGGCAAGCGGCTTTCCGTCGAGCACATTCCCGGGCCGACCGGCGTGCGCGGCCGCAATTCCGAGAATTCGCTGATCCGCGACACCCTCGGGTGGGCGCCGAGCCGTCCGCTGCGGGAAGGTCTAGAAAAGACCTACGCCTGGATCGAAACGCAGGTGCGCGCCGCCCATAATCGCGTGCCGGCCGCCACTCCTGTTCGCGCGGTGTCGTGATGGACCGGCTATCGAGCGATTTTGAAGTGATCGCCCGTCCTGCGCCGGCGCGCCGGGTGCATCCTGCCGCCTTCATCGAAGGGCTCCCCGTCACCTGCGCCGAGCGCAGCTATGTGCTGACTGAGATCGAGCGGGCGATCGATGCGCGTGAAATCGGCCACTACATCGCCGTGACCAATCCCGAGAACATGTATCACGGCATGCGCATGCCGAGCATCCGTGCCTATATGCGCAATGCCGATTTCTCGGTGTGCGACGGCGTCGGCGTGATCGTGGCGGGCTACGGCTGGGGCCATCGCATTCCGCGCTTTCCCGGGCCGATCCTGCAGCTCGAAGCGTCCGGCTTCGGTGCCAAGAAAGGCTGGCGGCATTTCTACTATGGCGGCAAGGAAGGCGTTGCCGACGAAATGGCGCGGCGGCTGAAGGAGAAATATCCCGGAATGATCGTCTGCGGCACCTATTCGCCGCCGTTCCGCGAACTGACGCCGCAAGAGGACGAAGACATCGTCCGCATGATCAACGACGCCAAGCCGGACATCGTATGGGTCGGACTGCCGGTGCCGAAAAAGGAGCGCTGGATCGCTGCCCATCTCGGCCGCATCAACGCGCCCTGGTTGATTGGTGTCGGTGCCGCCTTCGATTATCACGCCGGTACGGTGAAGTGGGCGCCGGCGCCGATCCGCGCCATGGGTCTGGAGTGGCTCTATCGCCTCATCGTCGAGCCCAAGGTCCGCGCCAAGCGGACATGGTGGCATCTCATTTTTGTCGTCCAAGCCCTCACCAAGGGTGTTTTGACCGGGCGCTTCATCAAGCCCGTCCGCAGCACTCCCGCAATCGCAAACGGAGTATCGCAATGATCCGCGCGGCCCTGATCGGCCTCGGCAAGATGGGTCTGTCTCATCTTTCCATCATCAACGCCCATCCCGACATCGAACTCGTCGCTGTCTGCGACATGAGCGATTACGTGCTCGAGGTGGTGTCGAAATATTCCGGGATTAAGCCTTACACCGATTATCGCAAGCTGCTCTCGGCCGAGAGCCTTGATGCGGTGTTCGTGGCAACGCCATCGCGCTACCACGCTGAGATCGTGCGCATGGCGCTCGATGCGAACTTGCATGTGTTCTGCGAGAAGCCGTTCTGCCTCGATCCTGCGGACAGCGCGATGCTCGCCGACATCGCTGAAAGCCGCGGCCTCGTCAATCAGGTCGGCTATCATTATCGCCATGTCGCCGTGTTCGACCAACTGAAGCAATTGATCGATCAGAAGACCCTCGGCAAGCTGCATCATATCCGTGTCGAAGCTTATGGCCCGGTCGTGCTGCGGCCGAAGGGTTCCACTTGGCGCACGCAAAAGGTCGAAGGCGGCGGCTGCTTGTGGGATTACGCCTGCCACGGCATCGATCTCGCCAATTATCTCGTCGGCGCGCCGCAAAGCGTCGGCGGTGCGGTGGTCAACCGGTTGTTCTCGGCCGACGTCGACGATGAGGTCTATGCCAGCTTCTTCTATGACGGCGGAATGACCGGCCACGTCGCGGCGAATTGGAGCGACGAAAGCTTCCGCAAGATGTCGATGAAGGTCTCGGTGTGGGGCGACAACGGCCGCGCCGTCGCCGATCGCCAGGAGTTGCAGATCTACATCCGCAACAATGAGGGTCTACCGTACGAGAAGGGCTGGAACACCCGCTACACCACCGATCTCTCCGAGCCGGTGTGGTTCTATCTACGCGGCGAAGAATACTCGGCCCAGATCGACGGCTTCGTGCAGGCGATCAATACCGGCCGTACCGACACCAAGAGCACATTCCGCTCGGCGGCAGCGACCAGCAAGGTCGTGTCGGCGATCAGCCGCAGCGCGCAGACATCCCGGACCTCCATTGATCCCGAAACCGTGGAAAGCCGTCCGGTGGCCAAAGCCGGGTTCTGGCGCGCCATGCGGCAAGGAGCATAGCGATGGAACGGATTCTTTTCGGCGACAATCAGTTCTTCGGCGTCAATCACATGTCCGAGGAACGCGCCCGCGCCCAGGCGATGAAGTTCCAGAAGACTTCGGCGATCATCGAGGTACTCGATGCGGCGTACGACGAGGGCATTCGCGCCTTCATGTGCACGACGCATGAACGCATCGCGGAAGTGTGCGATCATTTCCGCGCCCATCCCGACCGCTATCGCGGCTTCGAGTTCTATCCCTGCATGCCGTACGCGCACAAATACGCCAATGCGGTGACGGAACAGGGTTTGCTCGGCGCACTGAAGTCGTTCCTGCCGAGCGACGGTGCGATCGGTGCGGCACTGCAGGGCGGCGCGGCAGTGGCCCGCAAGGACATCGACACGCTTGCGCGCATGCTGATCGATGCCGAGATGAAGATGTTCAACGGCCTCTCGACGCCGGTCATCTTCATGCAGAACGTTTTGACCGATCTGATCCTCGGTGCCGGCATGATCGAGGGTTTCCGCATCTTCGCCGATCATGTGAAATCCAAATACGACGCTGAGCCGGGGTTCATC
>JAHFQC010000101.1 GCA_023259375.1 Alphaproteobacteria bacterium | reverse complement strand
CGATTAACCATGCACCCGTAGCCTTGCTGTGGCGCCGCATCTGCGGCAATCGCAGCGAGGACCATCGATGAAGACGATTACAAAGATCCTGGCCAGCATGCTTCTCGCCGGCACGTCGGCTTCGGCATTGGCAGCAGCGCCTGACGCACGACTGCAAGCGCTCCAGGACCAGATCACGGCGCTGAGCAAGCAGGTCGACGATATCAAGGCGGACACGCAGAAGCAGGAAACTGCGCGCAAGGCCCTGCAGGAAGAAGCCAAGGCGCGCGACGCGGAGGCCAAGAAGGCGGCCACGGCCGCGAAAGCCAGCGCCAAGCCGGGCATCGCCAACGGCCGCCTCAGCATCGCCTCGTCCGACGGTGATTTCAGCGCCTCGATCCGCTCCCTGATGCAAGCCGACTTCGGCTATTACATGCAAGGCGTCGGCGCCAAGTCGCTGCCGACCGCCTACGGCCCCGACCTTTCGAGTGGCGCGAACATGCGGCGCATCTTCCTCGGGCTGCAGGGCAAGGTGTTCGGCGACTGGTCGTACTACTTCCTCTATGATTTCGGCGGCCCGTCGGTCGAAACGCAGGGCCACGTCTTATACGCCTACCTGCAATTCGACGGGCTCGCCCCGTGGGCGATCAAGGTCGGCGCCTATGCTCCGCCGATCAACATCGAGGACTCGACGGCGTCCGCCGATCTCCTGTTCTTCGAGCGCAATTCGCCGTCAAACATGCAACGCAACATCGTCGGCGCGGAAGGCCGCGATGCCATCAGCGTGATATACGCGGGCGATCGCCTGTTCGGAGCGGTTTCGCTGACCGGCAACAAGATCCAGGACGGGTCCAAAGCACTCGCCGCGGCCGGTGCGACGGCAACGCCCAACTACGACGAGCAAGCGGCGGTGGCCGGACGCCTCGCCTACATGCCGATATCGACGGCCGACGCGCACTGGATCGTGGGCGCCAATGGGCTGCACGTCTTCAAGCTGCCAGATCTCGTTCCGACCGGCGCCGCCAACCTTTCGACAACGCCGGGCGCGACCGCTCGCAGCAGCTATACGCTTGGCGACTTACCGGAGTTCTCGGTCGACTCCAACGGCATTCAGCTCGTCAATACCGGCGCAATGGCGGCGGGTCACGTCACGAGCTGGGGCTTGGAGACGGCGGGCAACTACAAAAACTTCTACGGTCAGGCCGGCTACTACAGCTATGCCGTGACGCGTTCGCCGCTCGCCTACAAAGTCTTCAGCGCAGCGGACACCTCGGCGACGCAGGTCATGCGGCCGTCCAACAACACGTTCAACGGCTGGTACGTGCAGGGAAGCTGGGTGATCACCGGCGAAAGCCACGTCTACAGCCCGGCAACGGCGTCGTTCGGCGCCCCCAAGCCGGCAAAAAATTTCTCGATCAAAGACGGCACCTGGGGCGCCTTCGAAGTTGCGGCGCGCTTCAGCGACCTGAACCTCAACAGCCACAAAGGCGCCACCGACGACGTCATCACCGCCTGGACCGGCACCAGCAGGACCTACACCTACTACAACACGGTCCGCGGCGGCGATCAGAAGATCTTCTCGGTCGCGCTCAACTGGTATCTCAATCCGGTGATCCGGGTGGCGATGCAGTACCAGCACATCGACGTCACCCGCCTGATGGCGCCGACCGCCGTAACGACAACGGGAACGCCGGCGCTGCCAGGGGTCGATGTCGGCCAGAAACTAGATACGATTGGAATGCGCTTCCAGTTGTCGATTTAGTTATCGCGCTTTCGGACGGAAAACCGGTTTCCACTTTTCCTGAAAGCGCTCTAGACGCCCAATTCCGACAGCAGCCGCTCCACCAGCGGGCGGTAGCCGCTGCCGAACAGGCGCAAGTGAACCAAAGCCGGCCACAGGCGGTAGATCAACAGCCGCTCCCTGTGGCCGGCTTCCGTTTTTCCGTAGGCAGAGAAAAATGCCGATGGCGGATGGTCGAACATCTGCAACATGGCGACATCGACCAGCCCGTCGCCGTAATAGCAGGCCGGGTCGATCAGACCGCTGACCCTGCCCTGCGCCACCAGCATGTTGCCGCCCCACAAATCGCCATGCAGCAGCGACGGCGGCGGATGCTTGGGCAGACGGTTGGGAAGGTCCGAAGCCAGCGCCTCTAAACGTTTTGCCAGACCGTTGCCGACGAAGCGCGCATTATTGACGATCCGATGTTCGCCCCAGAACGCCGGCCAAGTGTCGGTCCAGGCATTGACGATGGCAACCGGGCCGAACGCGTAATCACAGTCCCAGCCGTAGCGCGAACCTTGCGCGGCGTGCAGCGTGGCCAGCACGTGGCCAAGATCGGACCATGCAGAAGAAACCGAGCCGGAATCCTCCACCACCGACAGAACCAGCACAGCATCGTCGGCAGCAAGAACGTCCGGCGCCGGGACACCCGCAGCCCCGATCGCCTGCAACATGGCCGCTTCGGCGCGCGGGGCCGGACCGGTCTTGACGATCGCCTCGCGACCATCGGTGAGACGGAGGCGGACAATCTGCGACAGCGAACCGCCGCCCAGACCCGTCACATCGGCGATCGTGCCGCCGAGCAAGGCCGCACCGCGTTCGCCGAGATCGTTCATGCGTCGGCCTTCAATTTGGCGGCGAGCTCTTTGGCCGCAGCGGTGACGTCAGCCCAGGTGATTTCGAAATCGGGCAAAGCGCCATACCAGGGGTCGGAGACCGCCTCGCCTGCGCGGTCCGGCACGTGATCGAGCAACAGGCTGAGTTCGGCGGTCGCATCGCGCGGCGCGAGGCGCTGGAGATCGGAAAAATTCTCGAAATCGAGCGCGATGATGTGCGTGAAGCGGCGGAAATCGGCGGCCGTGACTTTGCGGGCGCGATAGCCGGAAATATCGATGCCGTGGCGCTTGGCGGTGGCGATGGCGCGGTGATCGGGCGGCTCACCGGCATGCCAACCACCGGTGCCGGCGGAATCGATCTCGACGTCAAGGCCAATGCGCTTGGACTCCTCGCGAAACGCCGCCTCGGCCAACGGCGAGCGGCAGATATTCCCCAAGCACACGAACAGAACGGACAGCTTCGGCATGGATAGCGCTTCGATGAAAACCGCCCTTTATTTAGGCGAAGTACCCCGGATGCGCAAACCGGACGCTCAATACTCGAACTCGTAACTCAGCCCAATGCTGTCGCCCTGGTCGCGCAGCGGCGTCGAGGTGGTGTTGGCGGCACGGGGACCGGTGTTGACCTGCACCTGCGCCTTCAAATGCCGGGTGAGATCGACCTGCACCGTCGCCTTGGTGCCGCCCGACAGATCCTGTTGCGCGCCGATATAGACGTTGCGCAGCACGTATTTTCCGGCCTCGATGCTGGTCGCGCCGAGACCCGTGGCGCCGCTTTGACTGTTCGATCCCACCGCCAGACGATCGAGACCAAGGCTTTTACGGATCGTTCCGACCGGATCGATGCCGCCACCGCCGCCCGACAGCGTCGCCGCCGCTTGGGCCACGCTGGCGAGCTGCATTGCCGACAGCGACTTGGAACTCTGCTGGAACAGGAGCTGAGCGAGGATTTCGTCCTGCGGCATCGAAGGGGTGCTCGACAGCGCGACCTTGGGCTGGCTGGCGGTGCCGGAGATTTTCAGCGTCGCGGTGATGCCGCCGGTTTCCTGCTGGGCAACGAGATCGAGACTGGGATCGATGCGGCTGCGGAGCGCCTGACCGTTAAAGCTGATCGTGCCCGAGGTGAACGTCAGGTTGGCACCCGCCAGCGAGAAGATGCCCCGCCGCATTTCGAGAGCCCCTTGCACCTGCGGCGCGCCGGTCGTGCCGCCGATCCTGAGCGAGCCCTGGAACTCGGCTTCGAGACCACGACCGCGCACAAAAATCTGCCCCGGCGAACGCAGGGTCAGATCGAGCGCGACGCGCGTCGTCTTCGGCGGCGGGGCAGCCGGGGCGGCCTGGCGGCTGCGGCGGACGTTGAGGGTGGCGACTTCCTGCGGAAACTTCTCCGGAATATTGATGTTGCCACTGAGGACACGCAGCGAGCCCGACAGCGTCATGCCGTCGCTCAGATGTCCTTGCAGCTTGAGATCGGAATTGAGATTGGCAGTGAAGAGATCACTGGTGATGGGACGCGCGTTGGCGGCCTTGAACGTGATGTCGACCGGCATGCCCTTGGCCGAGAGATCGATCGTGCCGCTGCCATTGACCGTGCCGGGACCGGCCTTGGCGGTGAATTTCGTCAGCCGGATGGCCGAGCCTTGGGCATCGGCCACGGCCTCGACATCGGAAAGATCGAGGCCGCGGGTGTAGTCCTGGATCTTGCCGCCGGTGAGGGTCGCCTGCCCGACGACATTGGGATGCGCCGGCGTGCCCGTCACCGCAACATTGAAGGCGATCTTGCCGCGTACATTCTGCCCGACCGAAGCCAAGCCGGACAGGATGACGCCGAGATCGGCCGTGCCGTTGGCTTTGACGTTCATCGCGCCCTTGGCCGGGACGGTACCGCCCACCGTGAGCTGCATCGCCTTGCCTTCGACGAACGTGGCGGCGAATTTGAGCCCGTCCGAGTAATCAATATTGGCGGGCGCTGCGAGCGTGACGGTCTGATCCCGCCAGACGCCTTCGAAGCGATTGACGGTGACATGTTGTGCCGGCGTGTTGGCCGCAGCATCGACGGCGACCGTGAAGGACTGGCCATCCGTGGTCGTCATGGCGGTATTGGCCGCGATGGTGAGCGCGCTCATCGGCCCATTGACGCGGGCAGTGGCCGATCCGCTGGCACCATCGGTCGAAAAGCGCGGCGCGTTCAGAGCGAGCGACAGAACCGGCGCCCCGAACGGATTGGCGATATTGCCGCCGAGATCGACGCGATCGAACGTCGCGCCTCCCGCCGAAAAGCCGGCAACACTGGCACGGACGGCGGCATTGGTGCCGCGGAACTCGGTTCGCGCGTCGAGACTGCCGGTCAAGGCCGTGCCGATCAGCGGCGCGAAATCGGCGAGCTGCGCAATCCGCAGCGTAACTGTGCCTTGCGGCGTCGTGCCGGCGATCATAAGCGAACCGCGCGCATGGGCGCTGCGCCAACTGGCGTCGGCGATATCGACCTTCCACTGCTTGGTCTTGGTCTGCACGATATCGGTCCGCACCGATACCGGCGAGCCGTCGAAACGGCCCGAGGCGCGGACGCGCGCGGACTTCACATCGGGCAGACCGTTGGCTTGCACGTTGAAGGAGACGTTCTGCTTCTTCATGCCTTTGGTGGCGGCCAGCGCGGAGCCGTCCACCGTCAGGACGCCATTGTCGGCAGGCCCGGTGACGCTGGCCCGCAGGTTCAGGGTTCCGATCAAGGTCGGCGCCAGACGCGACAGGTCCGACAAGGCAACATCGGCGGCAAAATACTGGCGCGCGCCCGAGGTGCCGTGCACATCGGCCTTGATCGCGGCCGCGGCAAGCGTCGCCTTCAGGGTCATGCCCGTGTCATCGGCCGTCACCTCGGCCGAGAGTTTGGCGCTGCCCAGCAACCGCGCCGGTACGCTATCGCCATGCGCTTTGATGCTGCCGTCGGCCTTGACGTCGGTGCCAGTCGTAGTGCGGCGGAAATCGGCGGCGAGGGAGGCGTTACCTTCGGCGACAAGACCGGTGAGGCCGGAAAGGCCCTTGAGCGACGGCGCCTCAGCCCGAAGCCAGCCGGACATCGGCATCCGCGTAGTGGCGCGCGCCGACGCCTTCAGCAGCGGATGCGCCAGCGTGATCCGCACCGGCCGATCCGGAGCGGCCAAGTCCGCATCGGCGGTGATGGCAATCGGGACCGAAGCAAATACGCCGTTCTTCTCGCCCGGGAGCACCAATCCGGTGATGGTACCTTGAAGATTGGCCTTGCCGCCTGTTCCTGTGACGGTCGTTTCGAGGGCGGTCAGACGCACACCGCTTGCTTTGAGATCGGCGAGTTTCAGCCGGGCATCGATATCGGGCGTGGCAAAGGGACCGTGCATATGGCCGCGTGCTGAAATCACTGACCACGACAGCGTCTTGTTGGGCGCCATCGCGGGCGCCACGACCGAGAAATCGATATCGGCCGACGAGGCCTTGAGATCGAGCGTGCCGCCGCCCGACACGTCAAGCAGACCGGCGGTAAGGTTGAACTGAACATCGTTGGCGCTGCCGCGCGCGCCGGCGCGTCCGTCGATCGTCACCGGACCGAGATCGGGAAGCCCAATCAGGCCGTCGGCCAGACCATCCCCGCTTTCCTTCACGGCGATGGTGCCACGTGCAATGTCATCGACAATGCCGGCATGGACTTCGTAGACGCCGGGGCCATCAAGGCGGCGCACGGACAGATCGGCCGTCACGTTATGCCGCGAGGCGTAGTAGAGCTTACCCGACGCCGCCAGTACGGCCTTGCGACCGAGGACCGAAGGCGCGACCTCGACCCGTGGCAGATCGATGGCACCGATATCGATGGTCGTGGTCGACGTGCTGGTGGTCTGCGACGGGACTTCGCGGCGGGCGACGACGACTTTTTCCGCCGCCAGCTTTTCGATGCGAAGATGACTGCCCAACGCCGACAGCAAATGCCAATCGAGCGTGGCCCCCTCGATGACAAGCCAGGTGCCGGCGCTGTCGCGCAGCTCGACCTTGCGGGCCTTCAAATGATTGGGGGTGCCGGACAGGCCCGAGATGGCCACTTCGCCGCCCGATAACGGCTCGATTGCCCAGGCCAGGATGGCATGCCCGGGCGGAGTGTAGAGACAGAACAGGATAAACAGGATCAGTCCGCCTACGGACGATCCGGCGATTATCAGAGTGCGCCTTGTCCACAGGCGCTTCACCCACGTCGGCAACTGCGAAAGCATCAAAACGCCTGGCCGATGCTGATGTAAATTTCGAATGCGTCCCCGTTCGGGACTTTGGTCACGGGCACGGCGATGTCGGCCCGAATCGCCCCGATCGAAGTATAGTAACGCGCACCGACACCCGCCCCCACCTCAACGCTGCCGTTGAACGGGAGACTGTCGGCACTTGCCTGTCCTGCATCAACGAACGCGGCGAAACCGTAATCGCTCCATAGCCGCTGGCGATATTCCAGGGACACCGCATCGACCGACGCCGCGCCGGTGGGATCGCCGTTGTCGAAATGCGGCCCGATCGACTGGTAGCGGAAACCGCGCACCGTGCCGGAACCGCCGGCATACAGCCGCTGATCCGGCGGCAGGTCGAAATTACTACCGCCCTGGATCGAGCCGATCAGCGCCCGTGTGGCAATCACCGAGCGGCCGTCGCCGCTGATATCGAAATACATCGAGCCGGATGCCTGCAGCACGGCGAACAGGAACGTCTTGTTGCCAAACGCCATCGTCGGGGCGACCGAAATCGCTGCGCGACCGCCATGCACCGGATCGGCGAGCGGGTCCTTGAGCTCGGTGGTGTCATAAGCCGCCGTCACCGGCAGTGCGAGAAGGTCGTAGGAATAGTCGAATTTCTGCTGCGTGACCTGATCGTGGGTGTAGCTGAGGCCGGCGGTGCCGTTCCACATCGTGGAGAACTTCTTGCGGGCGAAAATCCCGAACGTCTCGGCCGTCTGGGCGTAGGCATCGAGATGCTGCTTGATCGCGCCGACGTTGACCTCGAGCTCCTGATCGTCGCGCAGAAAACGCGGTTTGATGAACTGGGCATTGAGATCATAACCGAGACCGGCGGTCGCCGTGCCGCCGAGACCGATGCCCGAAGCCGACAGGTTGAGCTGCTCGCCGTTGCCCAGCAGGTTGCGATCCGACCACTTCGCCGAAAGACTGACGCCGAGATCGGTCGAATAGGAGCCCGACAGCGCCACCGCATGCTTGCGGCGCTCCTTGACGTCGAACGTCAGCGGAACGGCGTCGTCGGAGGCCGGCTCTTTCGCCGCTTCGACCGAGACCCCGGAAAACACGCCGAGGCCGACAAGCTGCAGGCGCGCCGCTTCGATCGCACTCGGCTGATAAAGATCACCGGTGTGCACCGAGAGGTTGTCGCGGGCGTAGCTCTCATTGACATCCTTGAGACCGACAATGGAGATCGCTCCGACGCGCATCTTGCGGCCGGGATCGACCGTGTAGGAAATATCGAGCACATTGGCAGTATCATCGGCGACAGCCTCCGGCGTATCGACCTTGGCGAACGCGTAGCCATGCTCCTGCAGCGCGGTCAGCAGGGCGCCCTGCCCAGCCAGTACGCGCGAGGCAATCGCCGGATCGCCCGATTTGATCCCCAGGATTTTGTCCGCAACGAGTCCGTCGGGAAGCGTGCCCCCGACCGCGATGTGACGGAGCGTGTATTGCGGACCGCGCTCGATCTCGGTCTTCACTTCCACCGTCTGGCCCTGCGGCGTCTTCTCAAGCAAGTCGGGCAGCGTTTTGTCAGCGATATCGCGGTCGGCGATGGTGATGTGGATGTGCGACTTGTAATAGCCGAAACTCTCCATCACCGTGACGAAGCGGGTGTAGTCGCCGCGCGCACGATCGATCAGGGCAAACGGCGGCGCCGGCGTCTTGTCGCGCAGACTGATCAGCAGCGACGAATCCCTGAGCGCCGCGTCGACCGCGTCGTCGCCGGTCTCGGGATTGACGAGCGTATAGCCTTGCGGATCAGCCGCCCAGGCGGCGCTGATCAAAAGGACGGCTGCAAAGGCGGCGGAAAGTCGGCGCATTTCCCCACTTAGGCGCAAAACCCCTCCTTTGTGAAGGGCCAAGCGCCGTCTTCACCGCCTTATGACCCGTCCGCCTTACAAATCCGAAATCATGCCGCCATGCGGGGGCGATGGAAGAACAGTGCCTGCCCGATGGTCGCCCGCACCGTATCGCGCGAGAACGGTTTGGTAACCAGATAGGTCGGCTCTGGACGCTGCCCGGTGAGCAGGAATTCCGGATAGGCAGTGATGAACACCACCGGGACGTCGAGGTCCTCGACGATCGAAACCACCGCATCGACGCCCGAAGAGCCGTCGGCGAGCTTGATGTCGGTGAGGATCAATTCCGGCCGGCGTTGCCGCGCCAGCCGCACCGCATCGTCGCGTGTCGCGGCAATGCCGACCACATGATGGCCGAGCTCGTTGACGAGATTCTCGAGATCAAGCGCGATAATCGCCTCGTCCTCGATGATCAACACGCGCGACTGCAGGTTCTGGTCGATCGCCGACAGCGCGGCATCAATTTCTTCCTGGACCTCCTCCTCGGAGGTTTCGAGAATGTACGCGGCTTCCGCAACCGTAAAGTCCTCGATCGAAGTGAGCAGCAACGCCTCACGATTATCCGGCTGCAGCGCCTGCAAACGCTGCTCCACGGAAGAAGAATCCGCGCTTGCCTCTTCCTCCCCGGGAAGGTGGATATTGGAGGTCCAAAGCTCGTGGAAGAGGCGATAGAGCCCGAGCCGCGGCGGCACTCCTTCGGGAAGCCGCATATTGCCGTCGAGCAGCGATTCCAGGAGAACGCGTACGTATGTGTCTCCCGTCGTCTGTGCACCGGTCAAAGCCCGCGCATAGCGGCGGAGAAACGGAAGGTGAGGTCCCAGCATATCGGTCATGGTCATTACTGATTTCCCTTCCCCAATGGCACCAGAGGGCAGAGCGCCCCGATAGTTCCTAAAGTCGTGCCGAAAAACTCTGTTCCCAACCAGGAACAAAAAAGCGGCTTGGTTGTTATCCTGGCTGGCAACCGACCGGCGGCGCCGTTGTTTTCGATTTTTGCGGTCTGAGGGCCTTAATGGACAACAAGCAGCAACAACGCACGTCTTCGACCCTGGAGCGGCCTCCGCCAGAAGCGAATGAAGCCGACCTCAAGGAAACTGCGCGCCAGTACAAGGCGCACCAGAAGGCAATCACGCACGGCCTGCGCAAGTTCTTCGACACCGTGGCCGCCGAGCCCGTGCCCGACGAATTCATGACGCTGCTGCGCAAAATGGACGAGGGCAAATCGGAAGAATGAGCCGCCCCCTCGAAAAACCCCGCACGCCGATGCCGGCCGACTCGCATTCTTTCCGCGACGGCTTGGTCGAAATGATCCCCATTCTGCGCGCCTTTGCACGGTCGTTATGCGGCCAGCGCGACTTGGCCGACGATCTGGCGCAGGAGACCCTGGCCAAGGCGTGGCAGGCGCGCGACAAATTCCAGCTCGGCACCAACCTGAAGGCGTGGCTGTTCGTCATCCTTCGCAACGAATTCTATTCCAATCACCGTCGTGCCAAGACGGCGGCCGACTACAACGCCGCCTACTCGCACGCCAGCGAAGGCGCCGAAGCCGAACAGCACGCCCGCCTCGATCTCACCGACTTGATGCGCGCTTTCAGCCAGCTTCCCTCGGAGCAGAAGGAAGCGCTCATTTTGACGGCGTCGGAATTTTCCTACGACGAAGCGGCACAGATCTGCGGCTGCGCGGTCGGCACCATCAAGAGCCGGGTATCGCGGGCGCGCAAACAACTCCAAACCTTGGTGGAAGGCACAGCCGGCCAGCTTCCCGACCGTCACGACACCGCTGCCGCCACGGCCGACGACCTTGCCGACGCCCTGTTCCGGAAAGTGCGCGAGGCGAACGCGGAGAAGTTGCCGCGCTAGAGCATTTCACCGTTTCACGAATGAACTGCTCTAGACTCTTTTGTTATCGCGCTTTCGGACGGAAAACCGGATTCCACTTTTCCTGAAAAGCGCTATTGGTTTCAGGGGAGACCAGTGCCTCATTCCATCCGACCGCGGCTATTGCTGTTCGTCGGCCTGGCGTTGGCGCCGGTGGCGCTCGCCAGCATGGTTCAGGCCATCCTGAACTTCCGCGCCTACCAGCGCGAGACCGACCGCATCCTGGTCCAGACCACACTCTATGCGGCGTATAGCGAGCAGAATATTTTCGCCCGGGCCGAGCAGCTCCTGCACTCGCTGGCGCGCCGTCCGGACCTGACCAAAAGCACTCCTGATTGCTATCGCGAACTGTCGGATGCGCTGGTCGGCGCCATGCCGATCATCAACCTGACGCGCGTCGACGCCGCCGGACGGATCATCTGCATGGGCGCGGTGTCGCCCGACACGCTGATCTACACCCATCTCTCCTGGTGGGACACTCTGCGCAAGAGCGACCGCATTGTCGTCGGCAACCAGTTCGCCAGCAAAATTCTCAAACGCACGGTGCTGCCGATCGCCTTGCCGATCCACGATGCGTCCGGACGGTTCGCCGGCGCCATCAGCGCCTCGGTCGATCTCGATTGGCTGGAAAGCGCTCCGCAAGTCACCAAGCTGCCGGACGGAGCGCTATCGATGATTATCGACGGCAGCGGCAAAGTGCTCGCCGCCAACCACTCCATTCCAGCGGAATTACCGCAAGCCGTACTGGCCAAGCGCAAAGGTGCCCAGGAGCGCGTCTTCACGGTCAACAGCGACGCCGGTAAGCGCTGGCGCTGGGTGGCAGAGCCGATCGGCATCTCCGACAAGTATGTGGCGTTCGGCATTCCCGAACCGCGACTGCTCGGCACCTTCCGCTTCTATCTCTTGGCCGATGTTCTTCTGACGCTGGCGATCGTCGTGGCGACCTGCGCCGCGATCTGGCTCGGCGCCGAATGGCTGGTGGTGCGCTGGACGATCTACCTGAAACGCGTGGCGGTGGCCTATGGCCGCAATCACTTCACCCTGTCGCTCGACGACATGCAAAGCGCACCGGAAGAATTCCGCCTGCTCGGCCGCGAGATGAAGCGCATGGCGATGGCGATCCAGGACCGCGACCGCAACCTCAGCCAAGCGCTGGAGCAGCAGTCGGCAATGACGCGCGAGATTCACCACCGCGTGAAGAACAATCTGCAGATCGTCTCCAGCCTGATCGCCATCTACGCCCAGAACATCGCCAATCCGGTGGCGAAAAGCGCGTTCCGCCAGATCATCGCGCGGGTCGATGCATTGACCCTGATCCAGCGCCAGATCGAGAAGAACGAGAGCGAGCCGATCCTCAACATGCCGGTTCTGTTCGAGCACCTCGCCGAGCAGATCCGCACGCTGGCGGCGGAGAACAATCAGATATTCCGGCTCACGCTCGATGTCGAGCCGCGCTGGCTCCCTCCCGACATCGCCACGCCGATCGTGCTGTTCGCCATCGAAGCGCTGAGCTTCGACATCTTTCTTCCCTGGCCCGATACCCGCACGCGCACGGTGCAACTTGCGTTCTTCGATAGCCCGGCCGGATACGTGCTGCGCATCGAGGACACCACGGCCGGCGCCCTGCCGACGCCAGGTTCGCTGTCGGCGCGCATCCTGAGAAGCCTTTCCGACCAACTGCGCGGACGCTATGCGATCGAAGTCGATCCCGCCGGCGGAGAAATTCTCACCCTGCGGATCCCGCACGATAACGGCGCGATCATCGAGGACGAGGAGGACACCAACATCTTCGCCCTGTCGCGTTCGCGGCAGGAATAGAAAATCACTCCGGCCCGATCCGATCCTTCGGAATGCGCACCGTGATGACGGCACCTTCGCCCTGCCAGTCGATATGCAGCGCACCGTTGAGCTGACCCTCGACCGTGCGCACCGCGAGCACGCTGCCGAACCCCTGCCGGGTCGGACGCTCTCTCACCGGCGGCCCTCCCCGTTCGGTCCACACCAGTTCAACGGCGTCTTCCGCCTCGCCCGTCACGACCGACACCCGCCCGGACGGCGTCGAAAACGCTCCGTATTTCGCGGCGTTGGTGGTGAACTCGTGCAGCACCAACGCAAGGCAAGCGGTGGTGTTCGCGTCGATGGAAACGTCCGTGCCAGTCACCTCGACATTGCTGCCGCCGTCGCCTTCGAGCACATAGGGCGCGACGATGGCGTGCACCAGCGTGTGCAGCGTGGTACTCTCGATACCGCCTGCCGCCACATTGTCAGCCGTCTTGCGCGTCAGATCATGGGCGCGCGAATAGGCCCCGAGACGTTCCTGCACGGCGCGCGCCATCGCCTTCGGACTCTGGGCCGAGCGTGCCGACAATCCGATCAGCCCGCCCGCCACCGCTAGGACATTCTTGACGCGATGGCTCATCTCGTTGAGGACCAGCGTCTGGTGCTCACGGATACGGATCTGGTCTGAGATGTCGCGCGCGATCTTGGAGGCGCCAATGATCCGTCCCGACCGGTCACGCAGCGGCGAGACCGTCAGCGCGATCGGAACCAGCGTGCCATCCTTGCGCTTGCGCAACGTCTCATAACGTGCGACCGGCGTGCCGGCGCGGATGGACGCAAGAATGGCATCCTCCTCCTGCCGGCGATCGTCGGGGATCAGCATTATTATGGGACGCCCGATCGCTTCCGCCGCCGTATATCCGAACAGACGTTCGGCAGCGCGGTTCCAGGTGATGATGGTGCCGCTCAGATCCTTCGATATGATGGCATCTTCCGAGCTTTCGACGATCGCGGCCAACCGCTGCTCGAGATACGCCGTGCGGTTCTGCTCACCGAGTTCCACAATCACATTGACACCGCCGATGACCATGTCGCCCTGAAACATGGGCGTCGAATAGATGAGCACGCGCAGCAGCGTGCCGTCGGGTCCGTCGATGAGACCTTCGGCGCCGCGAATAGGCCGACGTTCCTTGATCGCGATCGACATCGGCGTTTCGCGCATCGGCAAGCTATTCGGCCAGTAGAGCTGGCGCGAGCCGGTCCACGCTCCTTCTGCCGGCTCCGCGCCGAACAACGCCGCCGCGACCGCGTTAAAGCAGACAATCTTGCCAGCCGCGTCGGTCGTGTAGATGGCCATCGGCAGCGCATCGAAAACGTCCGCCAGTACCCCGAGGCGATCGGCGGCCGACAGCAACCATTCCTCACAAGGGTCTTGGCGTTGCATTCCCAATTCAGTCACGTCCAACGTTAAGCCTCGATCCGCAACAATCCGGGTGTTACCGCCGCCCTTCCAAGGACTGGCGACATCCGCGAAGGACCGCAGTCGCAACAGCGGAACTCGAACTCTAGCCGCTTGCCGCGAACGCTGTCTCCTGTGGCATTGTATGGGTGCTGTGACCTTTTTCGGGCATGCGATGACGGTGCCCGCAACGGCACAAGGAACCGCACACACTGTTCGGGGATTTTGTTTGTGAGACTTCGAACAAAGGACCCACCACATGTTCAGATGGGCACTGGCATTCTTTATTCTGGCGCTGATTGCGGCGTTCCTTGGCTTCTTTGCTATGGCCGGATTGGCGGCTGAAATCGCCAAACTGCTGCTGGTGGCGTTTGTCGTGCTGCTGGTCATCAGCCTGATCACGGGCCGCACACGAGGAGGCGTGCCTCCGATCTAATTTACGGAACTGCTTTTGAACCGACACGTTGTAGAACCGCGAGCGGGAATTCGATACGGCCGCCCAGCCCCCTTCCCAAGACCGTTCGGGAGCCCGCTCGTTCCTTCCACCACCAGAGCCCAATGGCACGCAAGGCGCCCAAACCCAAGCCCGCGGAACGCCGAGCGTCAGGCGGCGCCTCCCTCTCCAACCGGCCCATTTGGTCGGGAAATCTGCGCCTCTCCCTGGTGAGTTGCCCGGTTGCCCTGTTCGGCGCTGTAAGTCGGCGGCGTGACATCGCTTTCCACCTCATCAATCCCGCGACCAACAACCGTATACGGATGGTCCCGACCGATCCCGACTCCGGTCCCGTCAATCGGTCCGATCTGGTGCGCGGCTACGAGTTCGAAAAAGACCGCTATGCCATCGTGACCAACGAGGAATTGAACGCGGTCAAGCTCGATACCACCGACAATCTGGATATCGAGCTTTTTGTCGAAGCCGCAGCCATCGACCGGCTGTTCTGGAACGAGCCCTATTATCTTATGCCCGAGGGCGATGGGGCCGTAGAGGCTTACAGCGTCATCCGCGAAGCCCTGGTAAAGACAAAACGCATCGCCCTCGGCCGCGTCGTCATGCACACGCGCGAGCGGCTGATGGCAGTGGAACCGTCCGGCAAAGGCCTGGTTGCCTATACGTTGCGTATGCGCGACGAAGTGGTGGATGCCGCGGCGGCGTTCGACCTGATTCCGGCAGAAAGGCCCAATCCCCGCATGGTCGATATTGCCGAACGCATCATCGAGCAGAGCGAAGGGCCGTTCGATACATCGACCTTCCGCGACCGCTATGAAGAGGCTTTGCGCGATCTGGTTCGCCGCAAGGAGGAAGGTGCCGCCACCGTCGAGGCGCCCCGGCCGGAGCCGTCCAACGTCATCGATCTCATGGAAGCCCTGCGGCGCAGCCTGAAAAAGCCGCCGGCCGCCAAGCCGGCTGCCAGAAAGCCCACCCCGCGGAAACGCAAGAAAGCTTAGCTATCCAGCGACCAGCGAGAAGGTCGTGAGATAGACCAGCGCGAAAGTGACGATGCCGAGAACGCCGCTGACCGCGAGAACATAGACTGTCCGCGGCGTTCCGGCCCGGCGGCCGGCCAAATCGCGATAATGGTTGGGGGTTGTCGCACGCATAACTCTCTCCTCGTCTCTCCCACCCGCTGCAACGGGCCAATGGTGCGCAAAGTTCCCGCGATCGGTGAGGGGATTTCCGATAAGGAACTGGCCTCTCGCACAGTGCGTTGTTCAGCACGTCACTCCCCAGAAAGAGGTGCATGCAATGGCTTTGCAGAAAAGCGAAAACCTGTCGGCTCGCGAAACCGCCGGGCTGATCGGAAGCGACAAGGTTGAAGGAACCGCCGTCTACAGGTCGAATGGCGACCGCATCGGCTCCATCGATCGCCTCATGCTCGACAAACTGAGCGGCAAGGTCGCCTATGCCGTGATGAGCTTCGGCGGCTTCCTCGGCATCGGCGACGATCACTATCCGGTGCCGTGGTCGCTGCTGACCTACAACACCGACCTCGGCGGCTATGAGGTCAACATCTCGGACGCGCAACTTCGCGGCGCTCCCCGCTTCGGCCAGGGAGAGGACTGGGAACGTTACGACCGCGACCGCGAAACGGCGCTCTATTCCTATTACGGCGTCACGCCATACTGGTGAGCCGCTGCCGGACGTTCAGCCTGCCGGCTCGAGCCAGTGCAGGCTGAACTGCCGATCCTGATCCGTAAAGGCGGCGGCGGGAACATAACCCGCCGCCAATGCCAAATCCTGAAAATCCCCGATCGTGTATTTGTAGGAACTCTCCGTATGAATCGGCTCGCCTTCGGCAAAGTCGATACCGCGGCCGAGCACCTCGACGCTTTGATCCATTCTGGAGACAAGGTGCATTTCAATACGGCGCAGACGCGGATCGTAGAACGCATAATGCTCGAAGGTCGCGGGATCAAAGCCGGCGCCGAGTTCGCGATTGATGCGTAACAGGATGTTCTTGTTGAACGCCGCCGTGATGCCGGCCGCATCGTTATAGGCCGCATGAAGAACATGCGGTGCCTTGACCAGATCGACCCCGACCAGCAGGCCACCGCCACCCAGCGCGTTGCGGGCGCGCCGCAGAAAGGTACAAGCCTCGTCCGGATCGAAATTGCCGATCGTCGATCCAGGGAAAAATCCTAC
>JAHFQC010000144.1 GCA_023259375.1 Alphaproteobacteria bacterium | reverse complement strand
CGGACCGTGCCGTTGGCGGCGTATTTCAGGATGCCGCGGGAAATGTTGTTGGCGGCATAGAGCGCCATCATCTCGCCCGACATCACGATGTAGATCTCTTGCGCCTTGTTTTCGCGGATCGGCATGGCGAAGCCGCCGCACACCACGTCGCCGAGCACGTCGTAGGAGACGTAGTCGACGCCGTTATAAGCGCCGTTTTCTTCAAGGAAGTTGATCGAGGTGATGACGCCGCGACCGGCGCAACCGACGCCCGGTTCCGGACCGCCGGATTCCACGCACTTGATGTCGCGATAACCGACCTTCAGCACATCCTCGAGTTCGAGGTCTTCGATCGAACCGGCTTCGGCGGCGAGCGACAGAACGCTGTTCTGCGCCTTGGCGTGCAGGATCAGGCGTGTCGAGTCCGCTTTCGGATCGCAGCCGACAATGAGAATCTTCCGCCCCAACTCGGCCAGCGCGGCGAGCGTGTTCTGGCTGGTGGTGGACTTTCCGATGCCGCCTTTGCCGTAGAAGGCGATCTGACGCAATCCCATGGAATGCTCCTTTGAATCTCGAACCCATTCCCAGTGGAGCAATCGCTGTGCCAGTTCTGCAGCGTGCGACGTTTGCGGCGCGAAGGGCGCAAATCCGGCCGATTTTGCGTTAGCGGTGTCGAACCTGTGTTGCCGTTGTCGGATCGTTGTCGGAAACCCGACAAGACAAACGTCGCGATGACCCCTGCGTGTCGCATATCGCACGCGGTACGCCGAGGTGTTGCGCAAATTCCGGTGCATTCGGCGCTAAACACGGTTGGCACGCGGCGTGCAGAACACCTTGTCCGAAGCTTGCACCACGCGTTTGTCATGCCGCAGAAGATTGTCGCTTTATCCAGCATCGGCCGCTTTTCGGGTACGTTGCGTGAACCGTCCGGTTGTTCGGCGCGCGGAAGCTGCGGCAGTTCTGCGAGCGCCGACGATCTTCCGGATGCGGTCTGGCGAAAGATCCAGGATCATCCCTGCTACAGCGAAGATGCGCATCATTACTTCGCGCGCATGCACATCGCGGTGGCGCCGGCGTGCAATATCCAATGCAATTACTGCAACCGCAAATTCGATTGCGCCAATGAAAGCCGCCCCGGTGTGGTCAGCGAAAAGCTTGAGCCGGAAGAGGCATTACGCAAAGTTCTCGCGGTTGCGGCCGAGGTGCCGCAGCTTTCCGTTGTCGGCATTGCCGGACCGGGCGATGCGCTGGCGCATGCGGAGAAGACGTTCGCGACTTTTGCGCTGATCCACGAGGCGCTGCCGCATCTGAAGCTGTGCCTTTCGACCAACGGCCTGATGCTGCCCGATCACGTCGAACGCATTGCCGCGATGGGTATCGATCACGTCACCATTACCATCAACATGGTCGATCCCGAGATCGGCGCCCGCATCTATCCGTGGATTTTCTATCAGCATCGGCGCTGGGAAGGTGTCGAAGCCGCCCGCATTCTGCATGAGCGCCAGATGGCGGGGCTGGAAGCGCTGACCGCCAAGGGAATTCTGGTGAAGGTCAATTCGGTGCTGATTCCCGGCATCAACGACGAGCATTTGACGGCGGTGAACCAGGCGGTGCGCGCCCGCGGCGCGTTCCTGCACAATGTCATGCCGCTGATTTCCGATCCCAGCCACGGCACCTATTACGGCCTCAACGGCCAGCGCGGTCCGACGCCCACGGAACTGCGCCGCGTGCAGGATCAGCTCGGCGCCGATGCCAAACTGATGCGCCATTGCCGCCAGTGCCGTGCCGATGCGGTCGGCTTGCTGGGCGAAGACCGCGGCGCCGAATTCACCCGCGACAAACTCGGCGAGCCCAAGCCGTTCGATCCCGGTCAGCGCGAAATGTATCTCGCCGTCGTCGAGCGCGAACGCGGCGATCGCCAAAAAGCCAAGGAGGCTGCGCAAGTGGCCCACAAGATCGAGGAAGCCCCAGTGCTGGTTGCGGTCGCTACCAAAGGTGGCGGCCGCATCAATCTGCATTTCGGTCACGCCAACGAATTCCAGATCTACGAGGTCGGGCCGGACGGTGCGCGCTTCGTCGGTCACCGCCGTACCGACAAATATTGTGTCGGCGGGCACGGCGAAGCCGATGCGATGGCGACGGCCATTGCGGCACTTGACGGAATTGCGGCCGTGTTCTGCGCCAAGATCGGCGACCGGCCTCGGCAACGTCTGAAGGAGGCGGGCGTCGAAGCGGTCGATGCCTATGCCTTCGACTATATCGAAGCATCCGCGATCACCTGGTTTGCCGGACGGAGCCAGTCGGGAACCGTCGCGGCGACGGCGTGATCGGGTTTAAGAACGGGAGTGTGTCATGGCCTTCAAAATCATTGCCGAGAACTGCACCGGGTGCGGTGCTTGTCAGTTCGAGTGTCCCAACAACGCCATTTCGTCCAAAGGCGGCCTGTTTTCCATCATCGCCGGCAAGTGCACCGAGTGCAAAGGCATTTATCCGACGCAGCAATGCGCCGCCGCCTGCCCGATCCCGAAGACTTGCGTGAAGGCATGAGCGAAACGGATCGCCCGCCGGTGTTTCAACCCGGCGACAAGGTGCGCGCCAGCCGCGCCGTGCGCAATGACGGCAGTTTCCCCGGCAAGGCGATCGGCGATCCGCTGATCGAACCGGGCGAGATGGGGTATGTCCGCGCCATCGGCACGTTTCTGCAGCGCTATGTCATTTATGAGGTCGATTTTCTCTACCGCGGCTTCGTGGTCGGGATGCGCGCCAGCGAACTGGAACTGATTGAGGCGGCCGACCCATGAAAATCATGCTGCGCAAGACGGGCGAATGCTATTCGGTCTACGTTGCGAAAAAAGATCTCGAAGAAAAAGTTGTGGCCATGGAATGCCCGTGTCTGTGGGGCGGCACGGTGACGCTCGCCAACGGCTGGGTGTTTCAGCTTCCCAACATGGCGCCCGATACGCGCCTGCCGATCAGTGTCGAAGCGCGGCGGCTGGAATCCTGATCAGGTGAGCGCCAGCAGCGCGGGCACTTGGGTGCGAATTTCGGCGACCACGGCCGGATCGATCCGCCGCAGCCATTCGTCGGGAATGGATTTGGCGCCATAAGTCGCGCCCGCCAGCATACCGGCAATGGCGCCGGTGGTGTCGGCATCGCCGCCCTGGTTGACGACTTCGACCAGATAGTCCCTGAAATTGTCGGTGCGGAAATAGAAGTGCAGCACGGTTTGCAGCGTGTCGACGATGTATGGCGACGACAGGCCGTGATAGGGCGTGAACTGGAATGTGCGATGCTTGGCGACCAGCGCGTTGGCGTGCGCCCGCACTTCCTTGACGCCGCCGCCGCAGACCAGCGACTGCACCATGGCGCCGATCGCGAGCGTGGCATCGTCCGATAGCGGATGATTGTGGGTGATGTGGCATTGGCCGAGGGTCCAGCGCTCGAAATCGATGCGCGAGGCGAGTGTCGCCAGCGCCACCGGTAACGTGCGCATGCAGGCGCCGTTGCCGGCATCGCCGTCGTTGAACGGCTTTTCCGTGGTGCCCTGGTGCATGTAACGGCTGATGCCGCGCCGGCAGGTGTTGCCGATGTCGACCGGTCGGGTGCGAAGCCAGGCGACGAACGCCTCGCAAGCGGCTTTGGCCTCGAAGCCTCCCGCCGCAATCAGGGCGCGTCCGAGCGCGAGGCTCATGGCGGTATCGTCCGTCACTTGGCCGGGCTTCAGTTTCAGCCAGCCGCCGCCGATGATGCGGTTGTGCTCGCCGTATTTGGCTTTGATTTCGCTGCGGGTGAGAAACTCCACCGTGGCGCCCAGCGCATCGCCGACAGCGACACCGAGATAGGCGCCCAAAGCCCGATCAAAGAGCTGATTTTGATCCATCAATAGTAATGCGCCTTGGCTTCGTAATCGCCGCCGATCACGACGTATTCGCCTTCGCCCTTGAGCGCGTGGCGCGGCAACAACGAGTTGAAAAACAGGATTTTCACGGTCGGCACTTCCACTTCCAGAATGGTGTCGCCGAAACTCTCTGCCAGTTCCCGTTCCGAGGTGAACGACAACAGGCTGTTGAGCTGGACGATGACATGCCGCTTGTCGAGCCGCTGCAGCAGCTGCTGCTCTTCGAAGCTGTTGGTGCCGCGATAAAGCGTGATGTGCTTCTGGCCGACCGAATGGAAGCGCAAAAGGCTCCACTGGCAGAATTCGTAGAGCAGGTCGAGTTGCGCCTGGATGGCGTTGGAATGAAACCGGCTCGACATTTTCTCTTCGACATAGGTGATCCAGGCGGTGCCGGAAAAGCGGTCGATCGGCGCTTTGTGAAAGGTCGGAAACAGGCCGAAGCGGCTTTCGACCCAGCCTTTCAGCACCGCGCCTTCGGGCGAATTGGCCTCGTAGCCCCAGCCGCGCAGCAGACGCAGGTAACTGGAGGCGCGAAACCGCGCCGGGCCGCGGCCGTCGCGATCCTGATCGTCGAGATCGAACATGGTCGCCATATAGGCTTCGAACATGCCCGCCGCGGTTTCTGATGTGTCGGCCTCGGCCAGCATTTTGAACAGCGAGCGGTTCTGCTCGCGCACCGAGGCGATGTGCAGCGGCACGGGATAGGCATTGAATGCGGTGGAGGCCAGAAGGCCGGTCGGAACCCCGACGAGATTGGTGGAGTGTCCCGGCCCCATGGCTCACTCGGCCGCGGCCGCGAACAGCGAGTTTTCGCGCGCTTTGGCGACAATGGCGGGCAGCGCCGCGATCACGCGATCGATGTCGTCGTCGCTGGTTTCGCGCGACAGCGAAAAACGTAAGACCCCGTGCGCCGCCGTGAACGGCACGCCCATGGCGCGGACCACATGGCTCGGCTCGATGGTTCCGGCAGCACAGGCCGACCCGGCGGAGGCGGCGATGCCTGCCTGATTCAGCCGGTGCAGCAGTTCTTCTCCGTCGGCACCGTCGAAGGCGATGCAACTGGTGCCGGGCACGCGGTTTCGCGTATCGCCGAGAACGAAGCTGCCGTCGATGGCCGCTAGGATGCCGTATTCGAGACGGTCGCGCAGGCTTGCGATCCGTTCTGCGTCGGACGGCATTCGCTCCACAGCCAGCGCAGCCGCCGCGCCGAAGCCGACAATGCCGGGAACATTCTCGGTGCCGGCACGCCTGGCGCGCTCCTGCCGTCCGCCGCGCAGCAGGGCGCGGAATTTGGTGGCTTTGCGGACATAGAGCGCGCCGATCCCTTTGGGCCCGTGCAGCTTGTGTGCCGACAGCGACAACAGATCGATATCGGTGGACTGAACGTCGATTGGGATCTTGCCCGCCGCCTGCACCGCATCCGTATGGAACACGGCGCCGACGCCATGGGCCAAAGTCGCCAGTTCGGGTATGGGAAACAGCGTGCCGGTCTCGTTGTTGGCCCACATGATCGAGACCATCGCGGTGCGGCGGCTGAGCGCGGCGCGATAGGCGGGCATATCCAGCCGGCCGAAATGATCGACTCCGATGCGGTGGATCACCAGCCCGTTGTGCTTTTCGAGATCGGCGAGAACCGCCAGCACGGCGGGATGCTCGACGGCCGAAGTCACCACCTCGTTGCGGCTTTCGCGCCGCAGAGCTTGGCGCAGGGCGGCATTGTTGGCTTCGGTGGCGCCGGCCGTGAACACAATCTCGTCGTCGCTCGCCGCTCCGATCAGGGTCTGTACCTGCCGACGCGCAGCCCCAACGGCAGCCGCGGCCGCGCGGCCGAAATCGTGCGCCGAGGACGGATTGCCGAAGCTCTGGGTGAAGAACGGCAGCGTGGCCGCAACCACCGCCGGGTCGGTGCGGGTGGTGGCCGCGTTATCGAGATAGGTCCAGTGCGTGACTGCCTCCGGCGAAAGCCGCACCTTTGCTTCAGCAATATCGGTGCCAGAGGTC
>JAHFQC010000100.1 GCA_023259375.1 Alphaproteobacteria bacterium | reverse complement strand
CGGGGCGGCAGCCGTCATAATGGCAAATACGGATGGCCTGCGGTCACGGAGCATTAAGCCCGTCGCGCGTATCGTTGCCCATGCGAGCTTCGCGATGGAGCCGCGCTGGTTCACCAAGGCCCCGGTCGGGGCAGTCCGCAAAGTTCTGGACGCTGCGGGCTGGTCGGTCGAGGACGTGGATTTGTTCGAAGTGAATGAGGCATTTGCCGCGGTTGCGATGATCGCCATGCGCGATCTGGGCCTGCCTCAGGAGCGGTTGAACGTGAACGGCGGGGCATGTGCCCTCGGTCATCCGATCGGATGTTCGGGAGCGCGGATTGTGGTGACGCTGCTGCATGCGCTGGCGAAGCGCGGGTTGAAAAAAGGCGTTGCATCGCTCTGCATTGGCGGTGGCGAAGCAACGGCGTTGGCACTGGAGATGGCAAGTTGATACAGGACAAGATCGAATATCTGGTTTCGTACGATTTCGGCAAAGCGGGTGTCTGGGGCGTCATCAAGGCGCGCTCGCCCGAAGAAATCAAAGCGAAGTATCCGGAGCTTGAGATCGTGAAGGCGATTTCCAATCACTTCACGTTCGATATCGACAACGAGCCGGAAGGCTGGCTTGCCGAGATGGTAAACGAGCGCAAACCCGCCTAGGGCTGGCCGACGATCTGATGCGGCGGGCGCGTGGCGTTCGCCGCTTGTCGTCTTGCCTCCGGCCAGGGGTGCGTTTGGTGCCGTGAATTGGTGAGCCAAACCTGGCGCGCGCCCCTTGGTGATCGGGCCGAAACGGGCTAAGCACAACCGTTGCTTGGCGATTTGCCCGATGTCCGATCCTCTGCCGCCTCCTCAGACACGAATCTATCTCAACGGTGGACCGCTGCTGCGTGCCGTCGGCTGCGGCGGCTGCGGGCTGGGCTGTTTCGCGCTGTCTCTTGTCGTATTGGTGCTCGGCGGCGTCCTGGGTTTGCTGCTGTTCGGCTGGAAAACCCTGCTCGGCGGCTGAGTTCCGCCCGGTTACGCTTTCACGTCCGAATTGAAAACCGCCGCGGTCTGTTGTCTGCTCGCGCCCGTTAATCTCATGGGGGCTATGCGATGGACGCCATTTTTCACGGTTTGAATGCGGCACTGGACCTGTTCCGGTCGGGCTTCAATCAGGTCAACGCGGTATTGGGGCTGATCATCGCCTTGATCGCTTCGTTCCAGCTGTCGGCCTGGAAGAAGCTGTGGGAAATGGCGCTGGCGGCGCTGGCCTTCCACATCGTGGCGCTGATGCTGGCGCCCGCGATCGACCATGGCGCGGCGATCCGGCTGCCGGCGCTGATGGAGCCGTCGACCTGGCGTAATTGGCTCGCGATCTATGTCGGCTATGTTGTTTTGATTGCATTGTTTTATTTCCTCCGGACCCGGCTGTTGAAGCCGGCCGCGGCGCACCACTGAGCCGATAGCTCTCCCGGCCTGGTTGCGGTAGACTGGCCGCACTGGGCTAGGGGGACTGCTATGGAAATTGTAACGAGCTTCCCGGCGTATTTCGTCGGGTTCCTGCACACGCTGCTGGTCATGCCGACGCTGGTTTATGTCGTCGTGATCGCGTTGTTCTTTGGTCTGATCACAAACAAGTTCGCCGGCGTGATCTTCATTCCGGTACTGGCGGCGGCGGTGTTCATCGCGGCCACGGTGATCGGACCGGTCGTCCTCAACAATGCGGCGCTGACCATGCCGGCATTCGATCTGGCATTCGCCAAGTTGGCGGCGGCTTGCTACGTCGCGTTCCTGGTTCTCGACGCGGTCGTGTTCGGGATCAAGGAACTGGTTGGGGCGATCATCGATCGCTAGCGCGGTCGCCGGCGTTGATGCGATAGAAATTCCTGAGCAGGATCGCCAGCGCCGCGGCCTTCTCGGGCGGGATGGCGTTTTCGATCGCCTCAGCCGTGATCTCGAACATGTCGGCGGTGCGCGGTGCCTCACGGGTCCAGTGATCGAAGCCCATGCTCCATTGGCCGAACAGCCGTTCGGCAACGAACTGCTGCACCAGCACACGGACTCCGAGATGGCGCTCGTCGGACTCGATGCGGTGAAAGAGTTCCATGACCGCGTTCTCGGGTCCTTCGAGGATCTGAAGAAAGCCCTGGTCGAGGTGGAGCAGGAGACCGGTCACGTCCAGCCGGCGGTTCTTGGTGCGCGATATTTCGAGAATGTCGGCGAGTTCGCGATCGGTCAGCGGCCACGCCGCCGTCGAGACGTACATCAACTGGAAGATCGGGAGGTTCATGGCGAGGGCCGGACCATGGGATCGCGGCCACCATCTCAGCGCCCGTGTTAATGGCGTCTGAAATCATTTCCCGGCTTTCGCGATGTTTCCGCCGGACGCGTAGCGGAAGGCGTCATAAAACGCTGTAAAATTGAGCAAAACTGCATCGGTGCCACCCGGAATAGGTATTTTCCGCAATCGTGATTGTGGACACCGCACGAGTCCGTCTTGGCGGATGCGTCCGGCTTGGCTAAGACGGTGGCATGACCGTTCATCTCGTGAAGCTTTGCGTCGGTGTGGATTCCATTCAGGACTTGGTCGATTGGCAGCAGGCCCGGATCAAGGAGCGCCGCAAGAAGAAACAGCCGCTTGAGCTGATGCATGTCACGCGGATGATGCCCAAGCGCATCGACGAACTGCTCGACGGCGGTTCGCTCTATTGGGTGATCAAGGGCCACATCTGCGCCCGCCACCGGCTGATCGACCTCAGGCAGGTGACCAAGAACGGCCAGCCCCATTGCGGCATCGTCTATGATCCCGAACTCGTGCAGACCGAGCGCCGCTTCCGCTCGCCCTTTCAGGGCTGGCGCTATCTCGAGGTCCCCGACGCTCCCGCCGATGCACGCGCGATCAAAGGCGGCAAGGGGCTGCCGGAAGAACTGAAGATCGAATTGGCGGAGCTCGGACTGCTTTAGGCGCTGCTGCGAAGTTGACGACGTTCTGCCGTTTTACACCGCGCCGACGCCCCCTTTGAAAAATAACAGATATTTCTCTGGCATATTTGTTGCTCCAGGCCGCCACAACTGAGGTGGGAGCTGTTGGCGATGTACGCACGACAGTCCCAATCGCAGATGATCTGGAGAGGACAATGAGAAAACTGCTGTTTGCGACCGCTGCGATGATCGTGGTGAGTGCCGCCGAAGCCGCGCCGGTCGTGATCGAGGATGGATTCGTCAAGGCGGGCGTCAACGATCTCGGCACGCTGGGCTCGGGCGGCAACAATCCGCCTGGAATTCTGTACGACAAGACCGGCGCCGGATCCTATGGCATCAACGATTTTCTGACGCCGGGCACGCCGTTCGAAGGCTTCTACATCAAGTCCTCGACCGGGTTCTGGGGTGCCAACAACACCGGTGCTACGGCGTTCAACACCAGCGCGCCGAGTTCGATAACGGGCAAGAGTGCGTCGTGGACCGGCACCAGCACGGACGGCGCCTTGACGGTGACCAACACCTACATGCTGACGACCTTGTCTGGACGTTCGGTCATTGACGTGAACACCACCATCATCAACACCGGCACCGTCACTTTGACGGGCCTCGAATTCCTGCGCACGCTCGATCCCGATCCGGACGTGAATGCCTACGGCGTCTACGATACGGCCAATGCGATCCTCTCCGGCGATGCCTGCGGAACGGGGCAGCATTCGGGTCAGACGATCTGCATCGGCACCGAGACGGGTGGCAAAGTCGGCATCAGCGCGAAGTGGAGCACCGACCCGGACGTTTATCTAGCCGGCGTCAACGACGGTGCGTTCGGCGATTACGCCATCGGCATCGCCTTTGCGCTCGACGATCTGGCGTCCAAGGGCCTCATCTCTTTCAATTACTACTACGCGCTCGGAGCCAACAGCGGCACCGCGTCCGGCGGCGGCAACACCGGCATTCCCGAGCCGCTGACGCTCGGTTTGTTCGGTGCCGGCCTGTTCGGACTTTGGCGTTCGCGCCGCAGCAAGAATGCCTGACAGTCGGGATGGGTGAGGGGGGAAACGGCGCCTTTCGGGGCGCCGTTTTCTTTTACACCGCCATGTTGTCGATCAGGCGCGTATGCCCGACCGTGGCGGCCGTGAGAACGCGTGCTGGACGGTCGAGGCTGGCCAACGGCTCCAGCGTTTCGGCATCGCGCACGGTGAGATAGTCGACCTTGCTGAAGCCGGCCGCGAGAATGGCGCGTTTGCCCGCCTCTTCGACGTCGGCGATCGGCGTGCCGTCGTGCAGACTGGCGATCATGCCTTGCAGCACGACATTGAGCTGGCCGGCGATCTTGCGCTCGTCTTCCGACAGATAGGCGTTGCGCGATGACATCGCGAGGCCGTCGCGTTCGCGGATGATCGGGGCGCCGAGGATCTGCACACCGAGGCCGAGATCGGCCACCAGCCGGCGGATGACCAGAAGCTGCTGGTAATCCTTCTCGCCGAACATCGCGACGTCCGGCATTGCGGCCAGCAACAACTTCGAAACCACGGTGGCGACACCGGCGAAGAATTGCGGCCGGGTTTCCGATTCAAGGCTGAGCGCCGGTCCGCCGACGTCGATCTTGGTGGCGAAAGCGGGCGGATACATTTCTCCGACGGAAGGGGCGAAGATCAGATCGGTCTCGCCAGCGGCGCCGAGCTTCTCGGCATCGGCCATCAGGGCGCGCGGATAGCGATCGAAATCTTCGGTCGGCCCGAACTGGGTTGGGTTTACGAAAATGCTGACCACCACCACGTCAACGTGCTTCTGAATTTCACGGACCAGCGACAGGTGTCCGGCATGGAGGGCGCCCATGGTGGGAACCAATCCGATCTGGGACTCATCCTGCCGTAAGGCGGTGATGCGGTGGCGGAGTTCGGCGACGGTGGTGACGATCTGGGGAACGTTGCTCATGTCATGACATTAGCCGCAGAGCCTCCTCCACGCTAGAATGGCCGCGACACAATAACGCGAAGCCCCCCCAATGGCCGACTCCACTCGTCACGCCATCGCCGATGCGTACTTCGCCGATGAAAACCAAATTTCCATCCAACGGATTGCCGCGGCGAAGTGCGAGCCGCAGGAAAACACCGCGATTACCGTGTTGGCCCGCGATCTCGCCGGTCGCATTCGCAACGACAGCGCACGCCGAGGTGGTGTCGACGCTCTGACGCAGGAATATGCGCTGTCGACCGAAGAAGGCGTCGCGCTGATGTGTCTCGCCGAGGCGCTGCTGCGGGTGCCCGACAACGAGACCGCCGACCTCTTGATTCGCGACAAGATCGCCCCCGGCGATTGGGAAAGCCATCTCGGCAAATCGGACTCGCTGTTCGTCAATGCCTCGACCTGGGGCTTGATGCTGACCGGCCGCGTGGTCCGTATGGGTCTCGCGTCCGACTGGAATCTGCAGAGCGCGATCAAGAAAATCATTTCGCGTTCCGGCGAGCCGGTGATCCGTCAGGCGATCGGCGCGGCGATGCGGATGATGGGCGGGCAGTTCGTGCTCGGCCGCACCATGCGCGAAGCGATCCGCAACGCGCGCGAGTGGCGGGCGAAGGGCTATTGCTATTCTTTCGATATGCTGGGCGAGGCCGCCTACACCAAAGCGGATGCCGACCGCCACCTGACCCACTATCGCGCCGCCGTCGCCGATATCGCTGAAAGCTATGACGAAGACGCGCCGATCCACGCCCGTCCATCGATTTCGGTGAAGTTGTCGGCGGTGCATCCGCGCTATGAATGGAACAAGCGCGAGCGGGTGTTCGCCGAACTCGTCCCGGCGCTGACCGAGGTCGCCGTCGAGGCGCGCCGCGCCAATATCGGCTTCACCGTCGATGCCGAAGAAGCCGATCGCCATGAGCTGATGCTCGACGTTTTTGCGGCGCTGCTGGACCATCCCGAACTGAAAGGCTGGAACGGTCTCGGCCTTGCGGTGCAGGCGTATCAAAAGCGTGGCCTGCCGACGATCCTGTGGCTGATCGAAATGGCGCGCGCGCATGGCGTGCGCATTCCGGTGCGGCTGGTCAAAGGTGCTTACTGGGACACTGAGATCAAGCGCGCCCAGGAAATGGGTCTGACCGATTATCCGGTGTTCACCCGCAAGGCGGCGACCGACACGTCCTACATTGCCTGTGCCCGCGCCATCTTTTCGGCGCCGGATGCGATCTACGGCATGTTCGCAACCCATAACGCCCACACGCTGGCGGCGGTGGATGTTTTGTCGGGCGGCAAGGACTTCGAATTCCAGCGTCTGCACGGTATGGGTGAAGCGCTGCACGAGCATTATCACGCGATCAAAAATCCCGGCGTTCCGACGCGGATCTATGCGCCGGTCGGCAGCCACGAAGACCTCCTCGCCTATCTCGTCCGGCGTCTGCTCGAGAACGGTGCCAATTCATCGTTCGTCAATCGCATGGCCGATGCGGAGGCCTCGCTCGATACGCTGGTTGCCGATCCGGTGACGGCGCTGGCCGAAGCGGAGCCGAAGCGCAATCCGCGCATCCCGCTGCCGCGCGACATGTTGGGCAACCGCATCAATTCGCAAGGCCTGTTGTGGAGCGACCCGCCGCGCGCCGAACCGCTGTTGGCGGAGATGAAAAAATCGCTGGAGCGTCTGCCGCTGGCCGCTCCCATCATTGGCGGCAAGGAGAAGGCCGACCTTCCGGCGCCCGTGACCGATCCTTCGGATCGCACGCGGGTAATCGGGCAGGTGGCGCAAGCCGGTCCGGCCGAGGCTAAAGAGGCGCTCGATCTCGCGTACAAGGCGCAGGGCGCCTGGGACCGTTTGGGTGGCAATGGCCGTGCGCAAATCCTCGAACACGCCGCCGATCTGTTTGAGCAGAACCGCGCCGCGCTGATGGCGTTGATCGTGCGCGAAGGCGGCAAGACGCTGCCGACCGCGATGTCGGAGTTGCGCGAGGCAGCCGATTTCCTGCGCTATTACGCCTCCGAGGCGCGCAAGAATTTCGTGCCGCAACAGATGCCTGGTCCGACCGGCGAATCCAACGAGCTGACGCTGCACGGCAAAGGTGTGTTCGCCTGCATCAGTCCGTGGAACTTCCCGCTGGCGATTTTCACCGGCCAAGTCGCAGGCGCGCTTGCCGCGGGCAATGCAGTCCTCGCCAAGCCTGCCGCGCCGACGCCGCTGATCGCTGCCGCTGCCGTGCGCCTTCTGCATCAGGCCGGCGTACCGGTTGACGTGCTGCATCTGTTGCCCGGTTCGGGCTCCAAGATTGGCGCTGCGATTTTCCCCGATCCGCGGCTGGCAGGCATCGTCTTGACGGGATCGACCGAAGCCGCCGCCGTGATCAATCGCGCGCTTGCCGCCCGTGACGGCCCAATCGCGACCGTCATCGCCGAAACCGGCGGCCAGAATGCGATGATCGTCGATTCCACGGCACTGCCCGAGCAGGTGGCGCGTGACGCGGTGACCTCCGCGTTCGATAGCGCCGGTCAGCGCTGTTCGGCGTTGCGCGTTCTGTTCCTGCAGGACGATGTCGCCGACAAGATGCTGGACATGGTGCTCGGTGCGACCGACGAGCTTCGTCTCGGCGATCCGTTCGATCTTGCCACCGACATCGGCCCGGTCATCAATGAATCCGCCCGCGAGACGCTGGAACGCCACGTCGAGAAGATGACTCGCGAGGCCAAGCTCTTGAAGAAGCTGCCGCTCGGGCCCGAGCACAAGAACGGCGTCTTCTTCCCGCCGCATGTGTTCGCCATCGACTCCATCTCTGTGCTCGAACGCGAGGTGTTCGGACCCGTCCTGCATGTGGTGCGCTATTCCGCCGGTCATCTCGACAAAGTGTGCGAGGCGATCAACGCCACCGGCTACGGCCTTACGCTCGGCATTCACACCCGCATCGAGTCCACCGCCGCTTTCATTCGCGACCGCGTCAAGGTCGGTAACGTCTACGTCAACCGCAACCAGATCGGGGCGGTGGTCGGCGTGCAGCCGTTCGGCGGCGAAGGCTTGTCGGGGACGGGGCCGAAAGCGGGCGGGCCGCATTACCTGCCGCGTATGGCGCTGGAGCGCACCTTCACCGTCAACACCACAGCGTCCGGCGGCAATGCGGCGCTGTTGAGTTCGAGCTGAAATGAGGGATAAACCCCGATAGGGGGTAATATCTCATATACTCAATGGCTTAGCGGCTGGAGATCGCGGCGAAGCAGGTTTGGCCGCGCTCGGTCAGGCGGGCGCAGATCTGACGGGCTTCACGTTCGGCGAAGGGGCCGAAGCGGGCGCGATACAGCGTGTGGCCGTCGACCGACTGGAACGGTACCACGATGCGCTGGGCCTGCCCGAGCACATCCATGGCCTTTTCCGCGTAAGCCGCGAGCTGCGAGCGGGCGAGGTTGAGGTCGGCGAAGGCACCGATCTGGATGGTCCAGTCGTGGCCGCCGACGGTCTGGCGCAGCGATCCGCTGTCGCCGACGTCGCCTTCGCCGAGAATCACCGGACGCATCGCCGGCTTGGGAGCCACGCTGGCGACCTGAGTCCGCGGCGCTGCTGACGGGATCGGCGAGGGATTGGGGCGGGGGGCCGGCGGCAGCATCGCGACTGTGGAGGGGCGTTGCGTCGCCGTCGGAATGGTCCGCGGCTGGCTCGGGGCCGGTGTCGGGATCGGGGCTTTCGGCTGCGCCAGGGCGGCGATCACCGGCGGCTTGCCTTGCGGTTTCGGCATGGTCGGTATCGGCGGCGTCGGCCGTGTGGTGTCGATCTCGTCCGCATCGGCGCGGCGTTCGGCGGTATCTTCGTCGTCGGCTTCGGAGGGACCGCTCGGCAACGTGATATACGAGCCGGAGTTGGCCAGCGCCGGACTGGGCGCCGTGTTGAGCGCCACCTGCCACGGCACTTGGGCGCGCGCCACCAGCTTGGGATCGTGGGCGACCGCGTTAAAGGCGAGGTCGAGCAGCCGCATCATCTCGCGATCACGCTTGATCGAAGTCCGGCCACCCATGACGACGCCGATAATATGGGCGTTGTCGCGCACGACGCTGGAGACGAGGTTGAAGCCCGAGGCGCCGGTATAGCCGGTCTTGATGCCGTCGGCGCCGCGATAGCGGCCGATCAGGTTGTCGTGGGTGGGGTACTCAACGCCGCGGAAGCTGAACGAAGGCGTCGCGAAATAGTGGTAATACTGCGGGAAATCGTAGGAGAGGTGGCGTGCCAGGAGGCTGAGATCCTGCGCCGTGGTGATCTGCAACTCGTCGGGCAGGCCGGAGGCGTTGTGGTAGAAGGTGTTGCGCATGCCGAGCGCGCGCGCCTTGGCCGTCATCAGTTCGGCGAAATGGCCTTCGGTGCCGCCAAGATATTCGGCAACCGCCGCGGCGACGTCGTTGGCCGAGCGGATCACCAGCGCCTTGATGGCGATGTCGACGGTAATCTGGTCGCCGTTGCGCAAGTGCAGGTTGGTCGGCTTCTGGGCCGCCGCATGCGCCGAGATCGGGATCGTGGTGTTGAGGTTCACCTGTCCGCGCTTCATGGCGTCGAATAGCAGATACAGCGTCATCATCTTGGTCAGGGACGCCGGATGGCGCTCCTGCAGGTGATTGCGCGCGTAGAGCACCTTGCCGGTGGTGCCGTCGATGATGAGGGCGGCGTCCTTCGAGGGATCGGTGGGGCTACCCGCCACGGCACGCCCGGCGGCGTGGCGCACAACCTTATGGCGGCGCGCGTCTGCCGGGGCCGTGAAGGCGATCGCCAGAGTGGTGACCAGCGCCAGGACTCCCATGAGCCCGAAACGCCGTGGATGTTTAGTCATACTCAGCCCCAAGCACTTCAGGGTCCCTCACTTATCACAATAGGACCAAATAGTTGCGACTTCCGCAAGTCAAGTTCGGGATTTTCGCATTTGCTTCCCAGGCCTTAACGTGAGTTTCTCAAATCCTGCGTGTGTGGCGAATGGAAGCTTCAGGGGCAACCGGCGGCCACATTGATCGATATCGATTCTGCATTGCACAATATCCGCATTGCGATGCACAATGATTCGCTGCGACAGGGCAAGGCGGCTGATCCGTCATGGGTCCAAGGGAATGCATGCCCAGGGAAAACCCGCCCCAGGGAAAACCCATATGTGCTTTGCCGCTATTGCGGCAGGCGCGGCCGCAGGTTTTGATCGGTCCCAGCGGAAACATCGCTGCAGACCGGAATTAATCGCGATAACGTAAACCTTGGGACGTAAGACCAGTTGCGAAATCGCTGGTTAATCCCTTTATAATAATCGGCAGCACGGGCAGTTCATGAGAGACGGACGCGACGACGATCAGGACAACAACGGCAACGGCACGGGACCAGGGACCGGCGTCGTTACCAAGACGCGCCCGAAGACCAAGAAGCCGTCGCTCTACAAGGTCCTCCTACTCAACGACGACTACACGCCGATGGAATTCGTCGTCCACATCCTAGAACACATCTTCAGCAAGAACCGCGAAGAGGCGGTCGAGATCATGCTGCACGTTCACCGGCATGGTGTCGGTGTTTGCGGCGTCTTCACGTTCGAGGTGGCCGAAACAAAAGTCGCGCAGGTGATTGAATTCGCCCGCCGCCACGAGCATCCTTTGCAGTGCACGATGGAAAAGGAATAGCCATTGCCGTCATTGTCCCGCAGTCTTGAACAAGCTCTGCACCGCGCGATCAAACTCGCCTCCGACCGGCATCACGAATACGCAACGCTTGAACATCTCCTGCTCGCCCTGACCGACGACTCCGATGCGGCGCAGGTGATGAAGGCGTGCAATGTCGATGTCGATGCGCTGCGCCAGTCGTTGCTGCGCTATATCGACGACGAATTGCTCACGCTGGTGATCGAGGACGGCGAGGATGCCAAGCCGACCACCGGCTTCCAGCGCGTCGTGCAGCGTGCGGTTCTGCATGTGCAGAATTCCGGCCGCGAAGAGGTCACCGGCGCCAATGTGCTGGTCGCCTTGTTCACCGAACGCGAAAGCCATGCCGTCTATTTCCTGCAAGAGCAGAACATGACGCGGCTCGATGCGGTTAGCTACATCAGCCACGGCATCGCCAAGCGCCCCGGCATGAGCCAGCAGAAAAACGTCCGCGGTAACGAGGAAGAGGAAGAGGCCGACCGTCCGTCGCAAAAGGGCGGCGGCGCGCTCGAGAACTATTGCGTCAACCTCAACGAGAAGGCGCGCCAGGGCCGCATCGATCCCTTGATCGGTCGCGATGCCGAGGTCGAGCGCACCATCCAGATCCTCTGCCGCCGCCAGAAGAACAATCCGCTCTATGTCGGTGATCCGGGCGTCGGCAAGACGGCCATTGCCGAAGGCCTGGCGCGCAAGATCGTCAAGGGCGAGGTGCCGGAAGTTCTTCGTCCGTGTACGATCTATGCCCTCGACATGGGCGCGCTGATCGCCGGCACGCGCTATCGCGGCGATTTCGAGGAACGGCTCAAGTCGGTCGTGAAAGAGCTGGAAGGTCTTGCGGGCGCGATCCTGTTCATCGACGAAATCCACACCGTGATCGGTGCCGGTGCCACGTCGGGCGGCGCGATGGACGCGTCGAACCTGTTGAAGCCGGCGTTGCAGGCCGGGTCGCTGCGTTGCATCGGGTCCACGACCTACAAGGAATACCGCCAGTATTTCGAGAAGGATCGCGCGCTGGTCCGCCGCTTCCAGAAGATCGACGTCGCCGAGCCGACCGTTCCCGACACCATCAAGATCCTGAAGGGCCTCAAGCCGTATTTTGAGGAATACCACAAGGTCCGTTACACCGCCGATGCGATCAAGGCCGCGGTGGAGTTGGCGGCGAAGTACATCAACGACCGCAAGCTGCCCGACAAAGCGATCGACGTGATCGACGAAGTCGGTGCCTCGCAGATGCTGCTGCCCGAGCACAAGCGCAAGAAGCAGATCGGTGTCCGCGAAGTGGAAGAGGTCATCGCCAAGATGGCGCGCATTCCTCCGAAATCCGTCAGCAAGACGGATGCGGAAGCGCTGCGCAGCCTGGAAGACGATCTCAAACGCGTCGTGTTCGGCCAGGACAAGGCGATTGCGGCGCTATCCTCCGCGATCAAGCTGGCCCGCGCCGGTTTGCGGGCGCCCGACAAGCCGATCGGCTGCTATCTGTTCTCCGGTCCGACCGGTGTCGGCAAGACCGAAGTCGCCAAGCAGCTCGCGTCGATCCTCGGCGTGGAGTTGCTCCGCTTCGACATGTCGGAATACATGGAGCGTCACACCGTCAGCCGTCTGATCGGTGCTCCTCCGGGCTATGTCGGCTTCGATCAGGGCGGCCTCTTGACCGACGGCGTCGACCAGCATCCGCATTGCGTGCTGCTGCTCGACGAAATCGAGAAGGCGCACCAGGATCTGTTCAACATCCTGTTGCAGGTGATGGACAACGGCAAGCTGACCGACCACAACGGCAAGAAAATCGATTTCCGTAATGTGGTGCTGATTATGACCACCAATGCGGGCGCTTCGGATGCCGCCAAGGAGGCCATCGGTTTCGGCCGCGGCAAGCGCGAAGGCGAGGACGAAGAGGCGATCAAGAAGCTGTTCACGCCGGAATTCCGCAACCGTCTCGACGCCACCATCGGCTTCGCCGCCCTTGGACGCCAGACCATCGACCGCGTGGTGGAGAAGTTCGTGCTCGAACTCGAAGCCCAGTTGATCGACCGCGACGTGACCTTCGATCTCACGCCGGAAGCGACCCGCTGGCTCGGCGAAAAGGGCTACGACGATGCCTTCGGCGCCCGGCCGCTGGCACGCGTCATCCAGGACAACATCAAGAAGCCGCTGGCCGACGAGATCCTGTTCGGCAAGCTGCAGAACGGCGGCACCGTCCGCGTGCTCCTGGATCGCGATGCCGACAAGCTGGTGTTCGAATTCATCACCGACGAGGCCAAGCCAAAACAGCTGCCGCCGCCGGAAAAGAGCGAAGAGAACGTGTGAAGCAGGGGGCCGCAAGGCCCCCTCTCATTTTGTGCCCGCTCTCCCGTTCTCGTCATGGCCGGGCGTTCGACCCGGCCATCCAGGCGGTGGTGACGTTTGGCTCGTCGGTAAAGGTTGCGCAGGTTGCAAGATGGATGGCCGGGTCAAAGCCCGGCCATGACGAATGAGGGCTCTTTCGTTCCTTATGCCGCCAGTTTTCCCGCTTCCCGCGCCGCCGGGATTTCGATCAGGGTGCCGTTCTTCACGTCGAACAGGAAGCCGTGGATACGCACGTCGCGCGGCACAAGGGCGTGGGCGCGGATGCGGCGAACGTCGTCGACGACGCTCTGCATCTGATCCTTGATGGTCAGCCAGTCGATGTAATGGCCTTCCGGCGAGCCGCCTTCGCTCGTCACGTTCGACCAGCCGTTGTCGTAGTGCGCCGTGGCCAGGCTTTCGTCCAATAGCTCGGCCATCACCTCGTCGGTGAAGGTTTCCATGCCGCAGTCGGTGTGATGGACCACGAACCACTCGGTGGTTCCGAGCAGCTTGTGCGAAATCACCAGCGAGCGGATGGCGTCGTCGCTGGCGCGTCCGCCGGCATTGCGGATGACATGCGCGGCGCCTTCGGAAAGGCCCGCAAACTTCGCCGGATCGAGGCGCGCGTCCATGCAGGTGAGGATTGCGAAGCGGCGCGCCGGAGGCATCGCAAGCAGCGTCTTGTCGCCGAAATCGGCAGCATAATGGGCATTAGCGGAGAGAATTTCATTGCGCGGGATCATGCAGTCTCCTTGGATGCAGGACCAATTCGCACATACTCTATCAAATTAATATAGATTTAGAATGCTTCTTTTGTGAAGTTTCCGATTTTGCCGGAATTAGTCCGGCGCAGGGCCTTTTGCCGTCCGTGTCCAGATCGCGAAAGCCGTACCGGCAACCAGCCCGAACAGGCCAGTGCGCGCTACGGCACCCGCGGGCATCGCGTTTCCGATCCATGCGGCGAATACACTGAAGGAATGGGCCAGCGGAGCCTGGGTGAGGTGGAACAATGACATGGTCACGTGGTCGAAGAATGCGCCTAGAACGGCAAAGACCGCAGCCACGATATCGAACGCGTGGAGGTCGACCGAGAAGAAGCGGGTCATCACGACATCGTTCACCGCGAACCCGAAATTCCGGTCCCAGAGAGACCCAAGCGCCAGGATATAGCCGTTGCTGAGCGCAATCACGGCCAGGAACCCGGCGCACAGCATCACCGCCCGCCAGTCCTCGCGCGGCAGTGTACCGGTGACGATCAGGCGGAGAAGCATGACAATCAGGACCAGCACCGCCGCGGCCTGCAAGAGGCCGATGCAGATCAGTCCGTAGAGGCTCAGCACCAGAACGGAGAATTTGCCCGGCAAGAAATAGACGAGGGCGCCGACAATCGCCGCAAACGCCACGGCCTCGATCAGCGCGACGACAAGCGCCAACCCGGCATCCGCGATGCGCCGCACGGCGCTGAATTCCCGCTCCATCGCCACCCCCTACCGGTGAAGGATAGCGCGGGTTCGCGGTTTCGCCCAGGCCCGCTCAGCGCGCGGTGATGGTGGCGACCGCCTTTTCCAGCACCGGATCGCGGCCCTGGCGGATGTCTGAAACGGTCGGTTTGACCGTCACATCGGGCGCCAGGCCGATCCCTTGATGGAGGCGTCCGTCGGGAAAGGTGTCGTGCTTGGCGCAGATCATGCCGAACCCGCCGCCGGGCAAACGGAACTGGATTTGATTGCCGGTCGAGCCCGCGGTGGTCTCGCCGATGGTCTTGCCGCGGCCGATGGTTTTGAACCCCACCACGAAATCTTCGGCGGAGGAATAGGTCACCGCATCGGTCTGCACCGCGACCGGAACCGATATGTGTGTCGACGGATCGGGCGCCATGTCGATCGCCGGCGCCCGGTGCCACCCCGGCAGACGGCCCCACGAGCGTTCTGCGGCATTGTAGTCGCGCGTCGTATAGCGGAAGGCCTTGAACGGTTTGTCGGCCATCATTTGCAGCATGGCAAAGGCGTTGGAGCTGCTGCCGCCGCCGTTGTGACGGACGTCGATGACGAGGCCCTTGGCGGCGTTGATCTCGGCGGCATGAGCCCGCATCACTTTGGCGCCGTCGTCGGTCATCATCGTCCGCACCTGCAGATAGGCGACGTTTCCCGGCAGCATCTTGAACTCGGCCGGGGCCCCGATGATCGGGAAATAGCCGAGTATGCCCGGGTTCTTCTGGCGCTGGACCGTGGCCGTCACCGTCCGCCCATTCGCCAGTGTGAAGCCGAGCGCCAGCGGTTGGTCGATCGGTCCGCGCAACAGGTCGTAGCCGTAGATCCAAGCGTCACGATCCTGCGGCGTGAAGCCGAACACGTTCGGTGCGACGTTGGCGGCGGCATAAGCGCGAACCGGCTGACCTTGGACTGTGGTCAGTTCGCTGCCGGGTCCGATCCCCTTCGACTGCAGTGCCGGGTCCGAAACGTCGGTGATAATGACTTTGCCGTCCACCGGCGCAGTCGTCACCGGCGCCATGGCATAGATGCGGTCGGAAAGCTCGACGGGGGCGATCACACGGCTGTGGCCGTCTTTGAGCAGCGCTGTGAAACGGATGAGAACGCGATAATAATCTTCGCTCGTTTTGGCGGCGAGGACCTGCGGCAGGAATTGGACGTAAGTCCCATTCCAATCGAGATCGGGCAAGCGGCCGAAGAAGGCGAAATTGAACTTCGCTTCCGACCAGATTTGGGAAAGCCCCGCGACTTTCTCGGCGTCGCTCAGAACCGGCTTGAACGGCGTCGCGATAGCCGGATTGTCGTGCCACAGCGCGGTCGGCTGGACCAGCCGGGCCACTTGCGCCTGGAACCGGGCATCGTTTTTCAGGGCGGTAAAGGCCGTGTCGTCCGCCACGGTATCGGCACCGGGCGTCGCATCGAGATCGATGGCTTGGCACAAGGCGGCGAGGGCTTTGTCGGCATGTCCCGCCGCCGCTTCGGCGCGCGCCAGCGGGTAGAGCGCGTTCGGCCACCCCGTCAGCGCCATCATGGTGGGATCGGCTGCGAGTTTCTCAAGGGTGGCAGCGGCTTCGGCCACGTGCTTTTCCGTCAGCGATTGCGCCAGCGCGGTCTGCTGCGCCAGCACCTCATCGGGTGTGGCGGCAAGGCAAGAGGTTGCGAATAAAAACGCGAGCGAAACGGCACCGCAGATTTTCATGACATAGCCCGTTGGGGGATAACAAAGCCCGTTAATATGACGATGGCTTGGGATAATCCTGTGCTGGCTCTGAGGAAAATGCCGAATGCGCATAGCCCCGGCCGCCCCGGCGAAACGCGCACTACGCCTTGAAATTCCAACTAGTCGGCAGGCGTTCATCCGAGCCCATCTCCCCACCTCGTCATGGCCGGGCATTCGACCCGGCCATCCAACCTCTATCGTCATGGCCGGGCCGGCAAACCTCGGCGTAGCCGATGGCAAAGCCGAGACCCGGCCATGACGAAAAGAAAGTGTATCGCGCACGACACCCGCCTCATCCTTAACGCCCGCGCCGCAACTCACTCTGAGTATCGCGCAAGGATTCGCACATGGACAAAACCTATCCTGTGCAAAATCCGTCCGTAGCACTGCATGTGATTATCGCTGCAATATCAGTTCATTTTGCGATTGCAAGGCGTTGCAAACAAAGCAGCGATTGTCGCATCCCCTTGAAGGTTC
>JAHFQC010000099.1 GCA_023259375.1 Alphaproteobacteria bacterium | reverse complement strand
GACACTTTTGAGAGGTCGCAGACTCCATGGCCGACGAACTGGTCGTTCTTGCGGATAGCAGCAAGTTCGCCAATTCGGCCGGTCACGCAGTCTGCGACCTCTCAAAAGTGTCGACCCTGATCACCGACAGCAATCTGGCGCCTGCCGCCGAAGAAGTGATCCGAAAAGCCGGAATCTCGCTGATCAAGGCTGAGGTCTAGATCTCACAAGGGTTCGGTCCCATTGGCGTCAGCGCGCAGGGGGCATGCGTTTTCGTTTGGCCCATGACGAAGACTTAAGCGCGTTCCGGAAAAATCAATAATCCGCAGCGGAAACAAAGGGCTATCGCACCGCACGATAGCTCCGGTAACGCATCTGTCATCGCTCCGGCCAGCAAAACGCCACAAATTGGAGTACAAACGATCCCGTATTGGCATGGAGGGACGTATGCGGCGATCGATGATCATCGGCTTGGCCATAGCGGCCCTATTGCAGTTGGGCTCGCACAGCGCTGCTCCCGCGGCCGGCGTTTCCCTCGCATCGCACCGGATCGATTGGGTCGTGATGCAGGCGAACGCGGTCACCCGCGTGGTGTGTGACGGCTATACGCTCCTCGCCCGCTAAGCCGGTCGCTTTTCGAAGGCCGTTTCCTGCGATCTGAATCGTTCGATTTTGTATTGTGTTTGCCGCGCGGTCTGGAGTGATAGCGCCCTCCGCCGCTGCGGCTGAGGGCATTCGCTACGGCGCTCGTCGTGGCCGGTGTTTCGAATACGATTGCATAACGAATAACGCGTTGTACTCGCAGGCGTGTTTTCGAGCCGTATACAGATGAATCCGGGTCCTGGCCGCGCTTTTCGACATCCCTGGTTTTAGCCGTTCCAAATTGCCGCAAGCCCGCGACAAAACCTGCCAAAGCGCTTCCGGCGGGTTGAGGCGGCGGTCGGCGCGCCTAGAATTTGCGCAAGGGGGGAACGGATCTGATCATGCGTGGACATTTGCCGCCGATATTTGCCAACGCCACCGGCTTCCTGCCGCTATTGCCGCTGGAAGTGGTCGCGCGCAGGCTTTTGTCCAATGCCATGGCGGCGCGGCCGTCCTTTGCGGCGCGGCTTGGCGAGTATGCCGGCCGGACCTTCGCGATCGATCCGGTCGACTGTCCGTTCGTATTCCTGATCAAGCCGGAAGATGGCCGCACCGAGCTCAAGGTGGTCCGCCGCACGGTGGCACAGGGCTATGACGCCCGCATTGCCGCTACCCTGGTGGTCCTGATCGGCATGATCGACGGCACCTATGACGGCGATGCGTTGTTCTTCTCGCGCGACCTGATGATCGAGGGTGACACCGAGGCGGTACTGGCGCTGCGCAACGCCATCGAGAACGCCGAACTCGATCCGTCGACCGTGCTGGGGTTGCCGAAGAGCCTGCAAGGCCCGGTCAATCGCGGCACGAGGATGTTGTTCGTGCAGCTTCGCCGCCTGCTCGATGCGCCGGAAGAGACCGGCCCCAACAGCGGAGCTTTCGCATGACCACTCCGCTCGAACTCGTTTGCCCCGCGGGCACTCCGGCCGGTCTACGCACCGCCGTCGATGCCGGTGCCCATTCGATTTATTGCGGCTATCGTGACGAGACCAATGCGCGCAATTTCCCCGGGCTCAATTTCGATCGCGCTGAGATGCGCGACGCGGTCGCCTATAGCCACGATCATGGCGCCAAGATTCTGATCGCCCTCAACACCTTCATGCGCGCCGGCTCGACCGATCTGTGGAAGCGCGGCGTCGACGATGCCGTCGCGGCGGGAGCCGACGCGCTGATCCTGGCCGACGTCGGGCTGGTCGAATACGCGCGTAAAGCCCATCCCAAGCAACGCTTGCACCTGTCCGTCCAGGCCGCCGCCGCGACGCCGGAGGCAATTGCGTTTTACCGCGACCGCTTCGGCATTTCCCGGGTGGTGCTGCCGCGGGTGTTGACGGTCGAAGAGATCGCACGTCTCACCGCCAACGCCGCGCCGTGCGAGACCGAAGTCTTCGTGTTTGGCGGCCTCTGCGTCATGGCGGAAGGCCGCTGCATGCTGTCGTCCTACGCCACCGGCAAGTCACCCAATATGACGGGCGTGTGCTCGCCGCCGAGCCATGTCAGCTATCGCGAAGAATCCGATGCGCTGGTGGCCTGTGTCGGCGGCTTCACTGTCGAGCGGTTCGAACGCGGCGAGCCGGCCGGCTATCCGACCCTGTGCAAGGGCCGTTTCGAGGCGCAAGGGGCCGTATCGCATCTGTTCGAGGACCCGGTCAGTCTCAATGCCGTCGAGCTTCTGCCGCGGCTGGCGGAGATCGGCGTCACTGCTTTCAAGATCGAAGGCCGTCAGCGCGGTCGGGCCTATATCTCGACCGTGGTCCGTGCGTTCCGCAAGGCGATCGATGCCATGGCGGTCGGCGACAAGGTCGATTTCGGCGAGTTGCGCGCATTGACCGAAGGCCAGCGCGACACCACCGGAGCGTACAAGAAGGCCTGGAGATAGGAGCGATGACGGCACGACTTTCCCTCACGCTCGGACCGGTCCTCTACAATTGGCCGAAGCCCCGCTGGGTCGACTTCTACAACCGCATCGCCGACGAGGCGCCGGTCGATCGCGTCTGCATCGGCGAAGTGGTGTGTTCCAAGCGCAAACCGTTCATCGACGACGTCATCCTCGATGTGGTCGATCGCCTCGAGCGCGGCGGTAAGGAAGTGTTCTACGCGACCCTGGCGCTGCCGACGACCAAACGTGAGGTTCGCGACATCGGCGACATCATTCAAGCCGGCTACATGATCGAGGCGAACGATATCGCCACGGTGCATCTGTTGAACGGGCGCCCGCACGTCGTCGGTCCCTTCATCAACATCTACAACGAAGATACGCTGGCGCTGCATTTGAAACTCGGCGCGACGCGCATCTGTCTGCCGCCCGAACTGCCGCTCGAGTCGATCCGCACCATGGCAAAGGGCAACCAGGCGGTGGAAGTGTTCGCCTTCGGCCGTCCGCCGCTGGCCCTGTCGGCCCGTTGCTATGCGGCGCGGCAGGCCAACATGGCCAAGGATTCGTGCCAGTTCGTGTGCGAGGCCCATAGCGACGGCATGGATGTCTGCACGCTCGACGGCGTGCCGTTCCTGGCCGTCAACGGTATCCAAACACAGGGTTATGTGGTGTCCACCGCGGTGAACCATGTCGCGGCGCTGTCCGAAGCCGGTGTCGTGTCCTTACGGCTATCGCCCCAGACTTGCGACATGGTCCGAGTGGTCGAGGTCTATCGCGATCTCGCCGATGGCAATACCACGCCCAAGGAAGCGGGCGAGGCCCTGGCCGTGTTGCATCTGCCCGGACCGCTGTCCGACGGCTTCTTGCGCGGCCTGCCGGGCTGCACGGCGGAAGTGGACTGAATTATTTCCCGGTCGCGTTTTTCACCGCGAACGAGACTGTCACGGTCGAACCATCCGCAAATTTCAGCGTCACCGGAATGTTTGTGCCGGGCTTAAGGGCCTTCGGCTCCATGCACATCAGGTGATAGCCGCCGGGCTTGAATTCGAAGCTTCCACCGGCCGGTACATCGACCTTTTCGACCGGCATCATGTGTACCATGCCGCTCATATTGTGAGTCATGTGAAGCATCAGTGAGCCGCAGGCAGGCGATTGCGCCGCGATCAATGTCACTGGCTTGGAGCTAGGATTGGCGAGGGTGAAATAACCGCCGGCCGGCAGTGCGCCGGGCATCGCCCGGATCCAAGCATTCGAAATGGATGGTGCCGCGACGGCAGTTCCAGCCAGCCCGGCGCCGAGAAGCGCGGCAGTGAAAAAACGACGGATCATGATGAACCCCGCAAGTGCATGCGGAGCAGCATCAACCGGTTTGGGGGCGGGAAGCAAGAAAAGGGTGCGCCTGACAGGTTCGACTTACAAAAACCTGTCAGGCGCAATCGGCTGGATCACCGCCTGGCGGGGGTGCAGTGCGGACGGGGATCCGGGGCCAAAGCAGTTCGTCTTTGAGTCTCATGAAATACGCAAACACGGTCTCTTGAGCATATGGGGACGCTTGACCGGGAATGGGGGAAAACCCGGCTTTGAGGGATGAGATCGTGCTGAGGGCTTTGCCGATCACGCGTGGTCTCCCGGCTTCGAGTTTTGTTCGAACTGGCTCGCGAGCTTGAGGAGGTCTTCGCTTCCGGTGCCGGCTGTTGCAGCAGCCTGACGCAGCTCTTCGGCGACGACGGCGAGACGCTGGCGGATAATCGTGGACTTCTCGCTGGCGCGTGCGATCAGGGCGTGCCCGAGGGTCCGCTCTTCGTCGTAGTGCCGCTTGAAATCCTCCATGTACATCGTCTCGTCCCAACGTGATTGGTGTCTGGAGAATGCCGTAATTTTGAATAGGTGTAAGTTGGGAATTTCCCTGATGTCGCAGCGCTGAAAGGAATTGCTAACGGTGTTTTTGCAGGACAGCGAAGCGGTTTTCGGCGCGCATCTGCGACACGCGCAAGTCGGCGGTGCGCAGTGGACGCACCGAAACTGAACTGCTTCAGGCGTGGCTCTGGCGAGCGCGCTCAATCCACAACACGAGCTGGTCTTCAGGCACGGGCTTGTGCAGCAACGTGACTCCGATGCGCGCGGCGCGCGGCTCGAGGGTGGGATCGCTGCGGCCGGTCATCATCAGCGCGGGGGTCTGGTCACCGCGGGCGCGCAGATGTTCGAGAAGGTCGAGACCGGTCATGCCAGGCATGTGCTGGTCAACCAGAAGGCAGTCGGGCTTCAGTCCTGACGCCTGCAGAAACTGCTCCGCAGACGCATGATCACGAACCTCGTAACCATACGATTCGAGCAGAGCTCGCGTCGAATCCCGTACCGCGTCGTCGTCGTCGATGATGTCTACCATTGTCGCCAAACCAAAGGCCCCGAAAGCCACATAACACCATGGGTTATCTAGCCGGATCATACGGTCCGCGAAATACGGAGTAGTGCCTAAGCGTTCCGCCTAGGAAGGAATGGAGAGCGCTTTTCGCACCAAATCGGCGAGATTTCCCGCGTCCATTTTCTCCATAACCCGGGCGCGGTGGATTTCCACAGTACGCGGCGAGATGGAAAGCTCATGGGCAATGACCTTGTTGGCCTTGCCAGCCACGATAAGGTCGAGAACCTGACGCTCACGCTCAGTCAACAAAGCGAGTCGGGCCGCGGCGCTGCGCGCCTCCTTGACCTGATCGCCTGCCGTCGAGGCACGATCAAGCGCCCGGCGAACGCTGTCGAGCAGAATTGGTTCGTCGAACGGTTTTTCCAGGAAGTCGACCGCGCCGGCCTTCATAGCGCCGACGGCGATTGGGATATCAGCGTGCCCGGTCATGACAATCACTTGCAGCGGCGACCGGCGGGCGACCAACTCCTTCTGCAGGGCGATGCCGTCCATTTCCGGCATCTGCACGTCCACAATCAGGCAACCGACCGATTCGGGAGCTTCGCTGGCAAGCAGCGCTGTCGCCGATTCGTATGCCTTGGTGGCGTAGCCAGAGGCCGAGAGAAGTAGGGAAAGGGAATCGCGGATATCGGGGTCGTCGTCGACGATGAAAACGGATTCGGCCATTTGTTCAATCCACCAAGCGTTGCGCGACCGGCAGAATGAACTGGAACACGGTCCCGCCGCCCTGGTTGGGGACCATCGTGAGCCGGCCGCCGTGAGATTCGATGATTGAGCGACTAATTGCTAGTCCTATTCCCATTCCGCCGGTTTTTGTAGTCACAAACGGACGGAACAGTCGCTCGGCGAGGTCGTCCGAGACCCCGCAGCCGGTGTCGGCGACGCTGACCAGGATCCCCGTCCCGTTGACCGCGGCGGTCGTAACCGTCAGTTCGTGCCGCTCGGACTCGGCCATGGCTTCGGCTGCGTTGCGCAACAGGTTCACCAGCACCTGCTGGATCTGGACCTTGTCGATAAGCAAGGGGTCGAGATCGGGGGCAAAAGCCGTGATGACCTTTATGTCGGCAGTGGGGGTTCCGATCAGGCCAAGAGCGAGAGCGTCTTCCGTCACGGCGTTGATGTCTTCAAGAGTCCGGGTTGATTCGCGTTTTTCGACGAAGTCGCGCAGCCGTCGGATGATCTGTCCCGCCCGCAGCGCCTGGTCGCCCGCCTTCGATACGGCCTCGTAGGACTTGGCCTTCGCCGCCGCGTCCGTCGAGGCGATCAATCGCTTGGCAACATTGGTATAGTTGAGGACCGCGGTCAGGGGCTGGTTGAGTTCGTGCGCGATGGCGGCAGAGACTTGGCCCATTTCGCTGAGCCGGGCGACGTGGCTGAGCTCCGCCGATAGGGTCTGCAGCCGGGCTTCGGCCAGCTTCTTTTCGGTGATATCCCTCACGGTCTTGGAGGCGCCGATCACGTTCCCCTTCACGTCGCGAACAGGGGATACGGTCACCGAGACATCGACCAGCGTCCCGTCCTTTTTGATGCGTACCGTCTCGTAGTGCTCGAGTGCGTGCCCGGCGCGAATCCGGTCGAGAATTTGCGCTTCCTCGTGCAGACGGTCTTCGGGAAAAAGCCGAGTGACCGGCGTACCGATTATCTCCTCAGCGCTGTAACCGAACAACTCCTCGGCCGCGCGGTTCCAGGTCGTGATCTTGCCATCGAGCGTCTTGGAGATGATCGCGTCGTTCGACGAATCGACGATTGCCGCCAGGAAGGCGCGCTGTTCGGCGTGCATGGCACGCTCGAGCTGTAGATCGGTGAGATCCTGGATAACGACGACGAAAGTCCGGCGACCGTCGTGCATGCCTTCGCCGATCGACAGGAAAATGGGAAATGTGGTTCCGTCATTGCGCCGGGCCACGAGTTCCCGGCCTTTGCCGGCACCTTCAGCTACGCCTGTCTGCTGATAGCGCCGCAGCCGCTCCTCGTATTCCTCGCGATAAGGGGAGGCGAGCAGCATGGCGATTCCGTGCCCCAGCACTTCCTCACGCCGGTACTGGAACATCGTTTCGCAGGCGGCATTGAAGACGCTGACTAACCCGTGCTCGTTGACCGCCAGGACGCCGTTGATCGCGGCGGCGACCACGGTTTCGAACAGTGAGTCGTCCCACTGGGGGGGGCTCTGGCGGTGCAAGGGTAGCGGCATATGCGATGCTACTTGTTTTCATTATATTTCTAGCAAAGCGCGTTCGCCGCGCCAACCTGCTGAGTGGGGTGTCAGCATGCTTTTCTGCAATCCGTGCAAGCGAGCGCCAACACGTGCGGCACCTCCTGCGGTAGAAAAGAGGTAATTCTCAGTCTCATCAATTGTGGCTGAAGGGGGGCGGCATGTTGTCCCCCCAAGGTAATTTCCACTGCACTTTTTCTTAGAACAATGAGAGTCTTCAGGTGTGATCGTGACGACTGTCATGCATCGCCTTTAGGGGGAACCGCGCGGATGGTCGAGGACCGGATACGCACCTGAAGCCATGCTGAGGTTGCCGGATTCACGATAACTGGCCAGCCGGCGCGTAGCCGGCGAAATTGGGATCGTGCGGAAGAATGGGGATGAAACGTCCTATTTTGTGGAAAGACGTCGTGGCGGTGCTGGCGATCAAGGTCGTCCTGCTCACCGGCCTTTATGTAGCGTTCTTCAGTCCGTCCCATCGGACCGTCGCCGATACGGCCGCCGTTTCGGCGCGGCTGCTCGGCACAGACCATCGTTAGGATGACATCATGGACATCGTCGAACTATCCCGGCTGCAATTCGCCGCAACCGCGCTGTACCACTTCCTGTTCGTGCCGCTGACACTGGGTCTTTCGATCCTGCTCGGCATCATGGAAACCGTCTACGTCATGACGGGCAAGCAGATCTGGCGCGACCTCACCAAGTTCTGGGGCACGCTGTTCGGCATCAACTTCGTCATGGGCGTTGCCACCGGCATCACCATGGAATTCCAGTTCGGCACGAACTGGGCCTACTACTCGCATTATGTCGGCGACATCTTCGGCGCGCCGCTGGCGATCGAAGGCCTGATGGCGTTCTTCCTGGAAGCGACGTTTGTCGGCATCTTCTTCTTCGGCTGGAACCGGATGAGCAAGGTGGGGCACCTTGTGATCACCTGGGGCCTCGCGCTCGGCACCAATTTATCGGCGCTGTGGATTCTGATCGCCAACGGCTGGATGCAGTACCCGGTGGGATCGCACTTCAATGCCGAAACCATGCGCATGGAAGTCTCCAACTTCATGGACGTGGTGTTCAATCCCGTCGCGCAGGCCAAGTTCGTGCACACCGTCAGCGCGGGCTACGTCGTCGGCGCAGTCTTCGTGCTGGCGATCAGCGCCTTCTACCTGCTGCGCGGCCGTCATGTGGAACTGGCCAAGCGTTCGATGACAGTAGCCTCGGCGTTCGGTCTGGCGGCGTCTCTCAGTGTCGTCGTGCTCGGTGACGAGTCCGGTTATGTCGCTGGTCAGAACCAGAAAATGAAGGTCGCCGCGATCGAGGCGATGTGGAACACCGAACCGGCTCCGGCCTCGTTCACGGTAATCGGCATTCCCGATATGGCGACCCACACCACCAAGGCCGAAGTGAAGGTCCCGTGGGTGCTAGGCCTGATTGCCACCCGATCGGTCGACAAGGAGGTCCCCGGCATCAATAATCTGGTCGAGGCCGCCAAGGACCGCATCAAGTCCGGCATGGTTGCCTATGACGCGCTCGAGAAGCTGAAACTCGACCGCAAGAACGCTGGGGTGCGCAAGACTTTCGAAGCCCATGTCGGCGATCTCGGCTACGGACTCCTGCTCAAGAAATTCCGTCCCGACGTGCAGAATGCGACGTCGGCCGAAATCCAAGCGGCGGCGAGCTCGACGGTGCCGGATGTGCCGGTGCTGTTCTGGTCGTTCCGCTTCATGGTCGGCCTCGGCTTCTACTTCATCCTCTTGTTCGCGATTGCCTTCTATCTGTCGGCCAGGCGCAAGCTCGATCACTCGAAGCTGTTCCTCCGGGCGGCGTTCTGGACCTTGCCGCTGCCGTGGGTCGCTGCGGAACTGGGCTGGATTGTTGCCGAATACGGACGTCAGCCCTGGGTCATCGACGGCGTAATGCCGACCTCCCTGGCGGTGTCCGGCACGGCCGCGGGCAATGTGTTGTTCAGCCTGCTCGGCTTCGTCGTCTTCTATTCGACGCTGCTGGTGGCCGACATCTACCTGCTCAAGAAGTACATCAAGCTGGGGCCTGACGAGACGCTGGGTCACAAAGTCGACGAAACCCTCGTTGCGGCGGAGTAAACCAAATGGACTATGAAATTCTGCGTCTGATCTGGTGGGCACTGCTCGGCATTCTGCTCATCGGCTTTGCGGTGATGGACGGATTCGATTTCGGCACCGGCATCCTGTTGCCGTTCGTCGGCCGGACCGACATCGAGCGCCGCGTGGTGATCAATTCGGTGGGACCGACCTGGGAAGGCAATCAGGTCTGGCTGATCCTTGGTGGTGGCGCCATCTTCGCCGCTTGGCCGCCGCTTTATGCCGCCGCTTTCTCCGGCTTCTATCTGGCAATGTTCCTGCTGCTGGCGGCGCTGATCCTCAGGCCGGTCGGCTTCAAGTTCCGCTCCAAGTTCCAGTCGTCCGGCATGCGTTCGCTGTGGGACTGGGCGCTGTTCGTCGGCGGTTTCGTGCCGGCGCTGATCTTCGGCGTGGCATTCGGCAACCTGTTCGTGGGCGTGCCCTATGGCTTCGACAGCGATCTGCGCTTCCATGAAGAGATCACGCTGTTCTCGCTGCTCAATCCGTTCGCGTTGTTGTGCGGCCTGACGTCCGTGGCGATGCATGTTTTGCATGGCTCGACCTGGGTCTCACTGAAGGCGGCGGACGCCAAGCCGGGCGAGCGGGCGCGGGCGATCATGCCGTGGGCCGCGCTAGTGTTCGTCGTTCTGTTCGCGGTCGCTGGCCTCTGGGTGCAGAACCTCGAAGGCTACAAGATCACCAGTGCTCTCGATCCCAACGGTCCGTCGAATCCGACCCTTAAGACGGTCGCGCTCGTCGCCGGCGGCTGGTTTGCCAATTACCGGGCAGTGCCGCTTCTCTGGCTCGCGCCGGTCGTGGCTGTGCTCGGTGCCCTGCTGGCGGTGCTGCTGCGCAAGAAGCCGCTGTTGGCCTGGATTTCCTCGGCGCTGGTGCCGGTCGGTACGATTTCCACTGCCGGTCTGGCGCTGTTCCCGTTCTTCCTGCCGTCGTCGAGCCATCCCGACCAGAGCCTGACCGTATGGGACGCTTCGTCCTCCAAGCTCACGCTCCAAATCATGCTCGCCTGCGTGGTGATCTTTCTGCCGATCGTCCTGGCCTATACGGCCTGGGTGTACCGCATCATGCGCGGACCGGTGCGGGCGGAGAACATCATGTCGGACAGCAACGCCAACTACTGAGGTTTCATCATGTGGTATTTTGCTTGGGTCTTGGGTCTCGGCTTTGCTGTCACGCTGGCGGTGCTTAACGCCATGTGGCTGGAGGTTGACAGCCACCGCTAAGTCGTAGTCCCTTCCATAAGGGCGGCCCCCTTGTGTGCGGTGATGCCGCGTACGAGGGGGTTCGCATGTCTGAGGTCAAGCAGTCCAAAGTCGGTCGCGTGTCCGAGCCACCGCTGGCGGTGTCGACCGAAGATATCCAGGCCCAGCCGCGCCGCACCGGCCATTCGCTGGCGGACCTCATCATCTCCCTAAGCGCGATCATCCTGTCAGTCGTCTCGCTGTTCGTCGCCATCCAGAACGCCTGGACCCAGCGCGAGATGGTCTCGGCGTCGACTTGGCCGTTTGTGGGCGGCTGGGTGAAGATCGAAACCGCCAAGCAGGGTGTTTTGCAGTTCGGCCTCAGCAACTCCGGCGTCGGTCCGGCCAAGGTCCATAGTTTTGAAGTCGTCTACAAAGGGCAGCCCGTGCGTTCGGCACGCGACCTCATGCGCCGCTGTTGCGGTCTTCCCACCGATCCCCAAAAAGCCGATGCCATTCTCAACCCGAGGATGTCCTCTACCATGGTGAATGGGGTCGTCCTGCGCTCTGGCGAGGATCAAACAGCCTTCGCGTATCTCCCTGATCCGGCCAATCCGGCGCTCGGACAGCGCTTTGCGCAGGCCCTGCGGGAGCTGCAATTCCGCAGCTGCTATTGCTCGGTCCTGGACGAGTGCTGGGAGAGCAACAACTCGATGACTCCGACCAGGGTCAAATCCTGCAAGGAACCGGAGCAGCCCTTCGACGCCGACGGCCCGTAACGCGCATTGCGGCCGGCGGGTCGGATCGCCTAAGACTCAACCAAGTATTCTTGAGGTCTCGGCAATGAATGATCCCGAACTGCAACACCTGCGCGATTCGATCGACAATATCGATGCGGCGCTGATCCATATGCTGGCCGAGCGCTTCAAGTGCACTCAGGCCGTGGGCCGGCTCAAGGCCGATCATCATCTGCCCCCGGCCGATCCCTCGCGCGAGGCCCAGCAGATCGCCCGGCTGCGGGCACTGGCGCATGAGGCCAAGCTCGATCCCGACTTCGCCGAGAAATTCCTGAACTTCATCGTCAAGGAAGTGATCCGCCACCACGAGGCGCTGAGGGCGGAGAGGAAATAGCGCCAGCCCGGAAAAGTGCGAAGCGGTTTTCCGTCAGGCTGCGCGACAATCAAAAAGTAGCGCCAGCCCGGAAAAGTGCGAAGCGGTTTTCCGTCAGGCTGCGCGCCGCTAAAATGAAAAAGGAGCGGTGCCGGGGCGGCACCGCTCCCCTCAGAGAGCTGATCGGGGGGCGATCAGCGCTTCTTCTTGAGACGGCGAAGACCGAAAGCGCCGGCCAGACCCGCACCAAGCAGCGACAAGGTCAGGGGTTCCGGCACGCCCGGGTTTCCGCTAGGGGCCGTATTCGAGAAGGCGAAGATCAGGTCGTTGTAGTCCCAGTCGCTGCCCTGGGCGAGGTTCCTGTCTTCGAAGCCGACAAAGGTTACGTTGCTGTAGCCGGCGAGTTGGGCCTGCAGTGCAGGCGACAACGTTCCGACGCCAAACTGGGAATAGTCGGTCGTGATCTTGGCGTGGTAGTTGCCATCGCTGTCGGGATTGGTGGTGTCGTACCACGTGCTCTTGGTGGTGTTGTCCAGAGTGAAGGTCAACATTCCGCTCCGGCTACCGAGGCTCATGATGTCGCCCGGCGTGCCGCCGGTCATGCAAGATCCTGTGGGATGATTGCAGAAGATCTGGGAAACGGCTGGGGCAGGGGCACCAAGTCCCAGAATGCTGCTGTCGCCGGCATCGGCGAAGATGTAGATCGCCGTGACGTTGCCGCCGAGGGCCGTGATGACCGGCGGGGGCGTCGTGACGGGGCCTGCTTGGGCAGCGACGGTCATGGCGGCTGCGGCCAGAATTGCTAATCCGTACTTCATTCTCATATTCCTCTTCATCCCCAGACTTGCCAACACGGCAGCCCTTGCATGACGACGACAGCAACCGCCGTGCCAAGCGAGAAATGCGCGATTTTCCGGGGTTTTACGAGGTTCCGTCAGCCGCCCTGTAAATTGTCTTTCCACGCTTCCGTTACGTCCTGCGATATCGTGCTGTCGCTCGTATGACAGGCTGTCGGAAGCGTGGATCGACTTCATGACGCTGCTTTCGCCATCTTCCGTTTGCGAGCAATACTGCGACCGGCCAGCCCCGCGAGACCGGCTCCGAGTAGCGACAACGTCAGCGGTTCGGGCACGCCCGGATTTTGGACCGGAGCGGTGTTCGAGAACGCGAAGATCAGGTCGTTGTAGTCCCAGTCGCTGTTTTCGGCCGTGTTCCGGTCTTCGAAGCCGACGAAGGTGATGTTCTTGTAGCCGGCAAGCTGGGCGGTCAGCGAACTCGACAGCGGTCCGACATTGTAGTCGGCGAAATCGGTCGTGACCCAAGCATGATAAACGCCGTCGCTATCGGCGTTGACGCTGTCGTACATCATTCCCTTGGTCGCGTTGGTGAGCGTGAAGGTCATGATGCCAGAGCGGTTGCCGAGGTTTACGGTGTCGCCCGGCGTTCCGGCCGTCGTGCACGCGCCGGTCGGATGATTGCAGAATATCTGCGCATCGACTGGCGCCGGCGCGGCCAGTCCCAGAATGCTGCTGTCGTCCGCAGATGCGAAAATATAGATCGCCGTGACGTTGCCGCCGAGAGCGTTGATGACTGGCGGCGGCGTGGTGATGGGCGCCGCTTGCGCTGCGACGGTCATCGCGGCTGCGGCCATAATCGCTAATCCGTATTTCATTTTTCGGTTCCTCTTCGTCCCCAGATTCGCCAATACGGCGGCCCTCAGGACTTGGTGAGAGCAACGGTTGTGCCATGCGGAAAAAACACGTTTTTATAGGCGCTGCCTGTACCCGTTTGACGTGATGTAAACCGTCTTTGCATGCTTCCACTGCTCGCTCGAATGTTGTCGTCAACGGCACTGACAGACCGATGCGGCGGACGGAACCGGCGCGTGATCACGCCGCTTTCGTCATCCAACGCCGACGTGCGATGTGCAGACCGGCGAGGCCGAGAAGCCCAACGCCGAAGAGCGACAAGCTCAGCGGCTCCGGGACCGCCGACGCGGTGTTGGAGAAGGCGAAGACCAAGTCGTTATAGTCAAAGTCGGCGCCATTGGTGGCGTCGCGATCTTCCCAGGCAATGAAGGTCACATTCGCCAAGCCTGCCAGCGCGGTTGCGGCGGCGACCGGAAGCGCTCCGAGACCGAACGTCGAATAGTCGGTTGCGAACACTGCGTGATAGGCGCCGTCGGCATCGGCCGCATTGGTCCAATAGGTATTGCCGGTCGACACATTGCGCAAACCAAACACCAGTGCTCCCGACTGGGTGCCGAGATCGACAACGTTTCCCGCCGTGTTGCCGACGCAGCTGCCACTGGGGTGGTTGCAGAAGATTCCGGTCCACGACACCGGGCTGGCCTCATCGAGGAAGCTGGTGTTACGCGCGTTGGCGAAGACGTAGATGGCTTTGACATCGCCGGTAGCGAAGAGCGGTGGTGGCGGTGTGGTAATCGGAGCGGCATTTGCCGGTGCCAGAACTGCGGCGACGAGCGCCGCCATGCTGAGGAGCGTCCGTGGGGTCATTGTGCGCGTACTCCCGATCGCGCCCCCTTGCTGACGCTACAGCAAGAGATGTGCCGCGGCCGGTTTCCCGCGTTCCTGCTTTCGCAGCGGCTGGGATGTGTAAATTGTTTTGCCGGCGTTCCGCATGTCTTGCGGAATGATGTCTACGCGCGTGACACCGGCCTCGTGGAATGCACTTTGCCGTCAGGACAATGTCGGACGTCAGAAGGACGGAGCCACGGCGGACCAGAGGGACGTCGCTGTCAGAATGCTGAGCATGATCAAGGCGCCAGCCGCGTAAGCCGCGACGACGCCGAGCACCACCGTCCTGTCAGCGCCTCCAAAACGCATTGTTACCCTCGATAGCATGCCCGCACGAAGGTAGGGTCCTTGTCCTAACTTGGGCTTAAAACGGTGGGCGCGCTCTCATTGCCGTGGTTAAGCATTTACGAATCGGGCGTGCAAATCGGGTGCCGGCGTGTGTCCGCCGCGCTAAGCTCGGTACGATAGGAGGCGTGTCATGACGGCTTTGCTTGTCGAGAAGAACGGTCCCGTGGCCATCCTCACCCTCAACCGGCCCGAGGCGCGCAACATCCTTGGCGAACCCGGTGATGGCGCTCTGTTCAGGGATGCCATCGCGGCGATCAACGACGATCCGGCGATCCGCTGCGCCATCCTCACCGGTGCCGGATCGGTGTTCTCCGCCGGCGGCAATATCAAGGCGATGCAGGAAAAGACGGGCCTGTTCGCGGGCAAACCGGACGAGATCACAGCGGCCTATGAACGCGACATCCATGGCGTCGTAAAAGTGCTGTGGGCTATCGAGGTACCGCTGATCGCGGCCGTGAATGGTGCTGCGATCGGGCTTGGCAACGATGTGGCATGTCTCGCCGATATCCGCATCGCCTCGGAGACAGCCGTGTTCTCGGTGCCGTTCCTCAAACTCGGACTGGTGCCGGGCGACGGCGGATCGTGGCTGTTGCCGCGCGTTATCGGATATGCGCGGGCGGCCGAGCTCTTCTTCTCGGCCGATACCATCGATGCGACGATGGCGCTGAAATGGGGCCTCGTTTCGCGCGTTGTGCCGTCGGCTGTTTTGATGGATGAAGCGCACGGCTTAGCGGTCTCGATCGCGCGCCAGCCGCCGAGTGTGCTGCGCCAGACCAAGGCCCTGATGCGCCAAGGTCTGACCACCGACTTCGCCACGGTGATGAAGGCGTCTGCCGAATCCCAAGGTCATGCTCATGCCAGCGGCGATCACGCCGAGGCGCTGGCCGCGTTCTTTGCCAAAAGGCCGCCTGTGTTCCGGGGCAACTAGTCTTTCGTCGGCCAGAACGGCACGAACATCGGCACGCGGCGGCGATAGGCGCGCGAGGCGGGATCGTCGCTGGCGTACTCTTCGAGTTCCGCCTTGGTGATCAGCGCAACGGCGAAAAGTACGGCGCCAATGCCTGTTGTCGGCTCGCCGAACAGGATGGCGGTCAATGCAGCGGCCAAGATCGAGCTGACGTGCAGCGGCTGGCGCACGATCGCAAAGGGGCCGCTGTCGACAACCCGGATACCGCGGTTCATTTCGGCGATGCGGTGAACACTGGCCCAGAGTGAAAACCCGAAGATGGCAAGCACCATGGAGACGAGCACCCAGCCGACCGCGTCGGGTATGCCCGCCGGCCACAATCCGTAACGCAAGTCGGCTGCTGGGAAGAGGTTGAGCAGGTTGAGCAGCAGTAGCAGCGCTACAAAAGCGATGAGGTGAAAAAGCGTCGTCAGGACGAAACGCAGAAAGCCGCGCTTATGCTTGCCCAGGACCAGATCGGTCAGCCAGACGAAGAACCAAAGTCCCCAGATGATGTAAATGAAGGCTCCCGGCGACACCGAATCCCCTCCGTCGCTGCGGGGAGGTGATAATCCCGGCCGGCTCACTGGAAAAGAGCGGCGGCAGAAAAGCCTGCGAAAAGACCTTTCTGCCGCCGATACGGTTTTATTAGAACTTCAGCGCCTTGGCGCCGCGGACCAGCGGCAGCTTGCGGATGGCGGCGATGACGTCGTCGCCCGGATCGCCGTCGACCTGAACCAGGGCGATGGAATCTTCGCCCGGAGCGCTGCGGCCGAGGGTGAAGTTGGCGATATTGACCTTGGTATCGCCGAGCAGCGAGCCCAGACGGCCGATGAAGCCCGGCTTATCCTCGTTGGTGACGTAGATCATGTTCGGCGCGAATTCGGCGTCGAGCTTGATGTCCTTCACCTGGATCAGGCGCGGATGGCCATCGGAGAACACGGTGCCCGCTATGCCGCGCGTCATGTCCGGCGTCGTCACCTTCACCTGGATATAGCCTTCATAGATGCCGCGCTGGTCCTGGCGGGTTTCGCTGACCTTGATGCCGCGTTCTTTGGCCACCACTGGCGCGTTGACCATGTTGACGTCCGGCAGGTGCGACTTGAGCAGACCCGCAAGCGCGGCTTGCGTCAGTGCCCGCTGGTTCAACTTCGCCGCGGTGCCTTCATAGAGGATTTCGACCGCGAGGATTTCGTTCTCGGTGAGCTGGCCGGCGAAAGCGCCGAGCTTTTCGGCCAGGCTGATCCACG
>JAHFQC010000005.1 GCA_023259375.1 Alphaproteobacteria bacterium | reverse complement strand
AAATCGCGGAAACCCGTCGTCTCAGCAAAGACAAGCGCTGGCGTTTGCTGCGCATCGTCGAGAAGAAGAAGTAGGCAGGAACCATGATTCAGCAGCAGACCCGGCTCAACGTGGCCGACAACTCGGGCGCCAAGAAGGCGATGTGCATCAAGGTTCTTGGTGGCACTCGTCGTCGCTACGCCACGATTGGCGATATTATCGTCGTCGCGATTAAAGATGCGGCTCCCGCAGGCGCCGTAAAGAGCGGCAGCGTGCAGAAGGCCGTTGTGGTTCGCACGATTCGCGAGATCAAGCGTAAGGATGGCTCGTCAATCCGTTTTGGAGAGAACGCCGTCGTTACCATCAATGATGCCAAGGAGCCCAAGGGTTCGCGCATCTTTGGACCTGTCGCCCGCGAATTGCGTGAGCGTCAGTTCATGAAAATCGTATCCCTCGCACCGGAGGTGGTGTAACATGTCTTTGAACCTGAAGAAGAACGACACCGTTAAGGTGATCTCTGGGAAAGCCCGCGGTAAGTCGGGTCGCATCCTTCGCGTGCTCACGGTGAAAAATACCGCGATCGTCGAAGGGTTGAACCTGGTCAAGAAGCACCAGCGTCCGTCCCAGCAGGATCAAAAGGGCGGTATTGTGGAACGGGAAGCTCCCATCCACCTCTCCAACCTGATGCTGGTTAGCGCCACATCGAACGAACCCGTCAAAGTCTCCCGCCGCGTGGTGGATGGCAAGCGTGTTCGCGTCGAAAAGAAAACCGGAAAGGCCGTCGACTAAGACGGAATGAATCGGAACGGAACATGCTGAAGCTCAAGAAAAAATATCGCGAGGAAATCATTCCCGCACTGATCACGGAGCTGGGATATAAGAATCCCATGGAAGTTCCGCGCCTTGAAAAGATCGTCCTTAATATGGGCGTTGGCGAGGCTTCTGGAAACCAGCGTCTGATTGACGAGGCCGCCGGCAACTTGGCAGCGATCACCGGTCAAAAGGCCGTTGTGACCCGCGCTAAGAATGCTATCTCGAATTTCAAGCTCAAGGAAAAAATGCCCATCGGCGTAAAGGTGACTTTGCACGGTGATCGCATGTGGGAATTCCTGGAGCGCCTCATCTCCATCGCTCTCCCGCGCGTCCGCGATTTTCGTGGAATCCCGCGTCGTGGTTTCGATGGCCGTGGCAACTACACGTTCGGCGTCAAGGAACAGATCATTTTCCTTGAAGTCAACTTCGAAAAGATTACCCAGATGCTCGGCATGGACGTGACGTTCGTGACCAGCGCGCAAAACGACGAGGGTGGCCGCGCATTGCTGTCCGCACTCGGCATGCCTTTCCGGAAATAAGGAAGCGACCATGGCCAAGCGTTCGATGATCGAAAAGCAGAAGCGGACCCCTAAGTTCAAGGTTCGCGCCTACAACCGCTGCCGCCGTTGCGGCCGCCCCCGCGCCTACATGGGCAAATTCGGCTTGTGCCGTATCTGCTTCCGTGAATTGGCGTTGCAGGGTGATATCCCGGGCGTGACGAAGGCGTCCTGGTAAGCGCGTAGGAAGAAGAAAAAAGGAAAACTAATGAGCTCAATCAACGATCCTATCAGCGATATGCTTACACGCATCCGCAATGCCGCAATGGTCGGCAAGCGGGTAGTGGAAATGCCGGCGTCGAAGCTGCGTCGCGAAATCGCGAAGATTCTGGTCAAGCAGAACTTCGTGGAAAAGTTCGTCATCGTTGCCGATGACAAGCAAGGCTGGATGAAAATCCTGCTTCGCTATACGGATGGCGTTCCTGCCATTCAGGGTTTGGTTCGGGTGAGTTCGCCCGGCCGCCGCGACTACGCGGGATTCGACGGTCTTCCCAAGGTCAAAAACGGCCTCGGTATTGCCATCGTGTCGACTTCAAAAGGTGTTTTGACGGACTACGAGTGCCGCGCGCAGCGCGTGGGCGGCGAAGTCTTGTGCAAAGTTTGGTAAGCAGGGGTATTCAATGTCCAGAGTAGGCAAATCTCCCATCAGCGTGCCCGCCGGAGTGAAAATCAATCTCCAGGGTCAGACTGTTCAAGCGGAAGGTCCCAAGGGGAAACTTTCCTTCACGGTTCACGAACGTATTGTCGTGGCCAAAGAAGGTGATGTGATCACTTTGCAGCGGTCTTCAGAATCCAAAACGGATAAGTCCCTTCACGGGACTTCCCGCGCCATGGTGTTCAACACCATTAATGGCGTCAGCAAAGGCTGGGTTAAGGAACTTGAGATCCGTGGCGTCGGTTATCGCGGTGAGCAAAAGGGTGCAGCTTTAAATCTGCTCCTCGGCTTCTCGCACCCGGTTGTGTTCACGCCCCCGCAGGGTATCACCGTCAAGATGGACGGTAACGTAAAGATCGTAGTGGAAGGCGTTGATCGCCAACTCGTAGGTCAGGTAGCGGCAACGCTGCGTGGCTTCCGTCCCCCAGAACCCTACAAGGGCAAGGGCGTCCGCTACCTGAACGAAGTCGTGGTTCAGAAAGAAGTCAAGAAGACTTAAGGAACGGGAAGAACATCATGTTTGCCGACAAATCGAAAATCAGGCGTCAATCGCGCCAGGCCCGCCACGAGCGGATCCGCAAGCAGACCTCCGGGACTGCGGCGCGTCCGCGCCTGTGCGTTCGCCGCAGCCTCAATCATATGTATGCTCAGATCATCGACGATCAGACCGGTCGCTCGCTGGTGCAGATTTCTTCCTTGGCCCCGGAGCTCCGCAAGGAATCCGAACTCGCCAAGACCGAAATCTCTACGGCGCTTGGCAAGATGATCGCCGAAAAGGCCATCGAGCAGGGCATCAAGCAGGTCGTATTCGACCGTGGCGGGTATCTCTATCACGGTCGTGTCAAGGCAGTAGCCGAAGCAGCACGGGAGGCTGGACTTGAATTTTAGTCAGAACAGTTCGCGCGGTCCTCAAGGTCATGGTGGCCAGGCCGGCGACGAAGTAAAGAGCGAATACCAGGAGAAGGTCGTTGCGATCAATCGTTGCGCCAAGGTTGTAAAGGGCGGACGCCGTTTCAGCTTCAACTCCATCGTGGTTGTCGGCAACGGCAATGGCCGCGTAGGTATCGGTTCCGGTAAGGCGAACGAAGTGGCGGAAGCTATTCGTAAGGCGACCGAGAATGCGCACAAAAATATCGTGGACGTGATTCTTCGTGAGAAGACCATTCCCCACGAGGTGTACGCCATGTATGGCGCCGCTAAGGTTTACTTGCGCCCGGCATCCCCGGGTACCGGCGTTATCGCCGGCGGTGCCTCGCGCGCTGTGCTCGAGCTCGCGGGCGTACATGACGTGCTCACCAAGAGCATCGGCTCAACTAATCCCCACAACGTGGTCAAGGCCACGTTGGCGGGCCTCATGGAACAGCGTTCTCGCAAAGAGTTCACAGCGCTGCGCCAAGGCACGCGGTAGGCAACAGAGAGAATAAGGGAACGATTCCATGGAAAGCGTGAAAATCACCCAACTGCGCAGTTCTGCGCGTTGCATCCAGAACCAGATCCGCACATTGCAGGCTCTGGGCCTGCGTGGCATTCGCAAGAGCGTCGTGCACAAGAAATCACCCGCGTTGGATGGAATGATCCGCGTGGTAGCTCACCTGGTTAAGGTTGAGGAGGCGAAATAATGAAGCTGAATGAACTGCGTCCTGCAAAGGGCGCCATGAGAAAGCGCTTCAAGGTCGGTCGTGGCCCCAGCTCCGGCTTGGGCAAGACTTCCGGTCGCGGTCAAAAAGGTGCAGGCGCTCGTAAGAGCTCCGGCCAGCGCGGCGGCTTTGAAGGCGGTCAGAATCCTCTCCAGCGTCGCGTTCCTAAGCGCGGTTTCAACTCGCACTTTGCGGAAGTCGAAATCGTCAACCTGGGTGCGTTGGACAAACGTTTCACCGACACGGTTAGCCCCGAAGACATGGTTCACGCTGGCTTGATCAGCAATAAGAACCTCGAAGTTAAGGTGCTGGCTAAGGGTAAGCTGACGAAGGCTCTCGTTATCAAGGCGCATCGCTTTAGCGAAGCTGCCAAGGCAGCGATCGAAGCTGCCGGCGGCAAGGCCGAGGTCATCTAAAATGCAGGCGTTGCAAGGCTTCCTCAATATTTTCAAGATCAAGGACCTTCGGGACCGGATTCTTTTCACACTTGTTTTGCTCGCGGTTTACCGCATGGGCGGGTTTATTCCCCTGCCTGGCATTAATAGCGTGGCTATTGCGGCGTTCTTTAGCAACACCAGCAACAACCTCTTCGGGTTGTACAATACCTTCGTGGGTGGTGCTCTAGAGCGCGCCTCGATTTTCTCCTTGGGCATCATGCCCTACATCTCCGCTTCCATTATCATCCAGATCATGGGAGCCGTTATTCCCAGCATCCAGGCCATGCAGAAGCAAGGTCAGGAAGGCAAGAATAAGCTTGGCCAGTGGACGCGTTACCTCACCATCGTTCTGGCATTTTTCCAGGGCCTGGGTATCGGTAACTGGCTGTTCAGCCAGGCAACCTCGACCGGACAAAGCCTTGTCGTCAATGGCTTCGGTCGTACCTCATTCGTACTGCTGACTGCTCTGACGCTGACTGCCGGTTCGATGTTCATCGTGTGGCTAGGTGAGCAAATCACCGCCCGCGGCATTGGCAACGGTACCTCGCTTATCATCTTCATTGGCATCATGGCGCAAATGCCTCGTGCCATATTCAGCGAGGCTGAACTCGTTCTATCCGGTGAACGCAGCATCCCGATGCTTGCCGTAATCCTTCTCCTTGTTCTCGCTGTCACCGTATTTATCATCTTCGTGGATCAAGGCACTCGCCGAATCCCCCTGCAAAGTCCCAAGCGGGTCGTGGGGCGCAAGGTCATGGGCGGTGCGAACAGCTTCTTGCCTTTCAAGGTCAATACCGCCGGCGTGATGCCCGTGATTTTTGCCTCCGCTATCCTGTTCGTGCCGATGCAAATTGCCACCTGGATGCCTAACTGGAGCGCCGCTCAAACCTTTGGTGCCGCCTTCCTGCCCGGGCACTGGGTTTACTCCTTGACCTTCTCGTTGATGATTGTGTTCTTCGCCTATTTCTATACGGCGATTATCTACAATCCTAAAGAAATCGCTGAAAACTTGAAGAAATCGGGTGGCTTCATCCCGGGCGTTCGCCCCGGGCGCCGCACCGCTGAATTCATCGATCAGATTTTGACTCGTGTTGTACTGCCTGGCGCCATTTTCTTGGCCCTCATCAGTGTGGTGCCTCTGCACCTCAAGAACGCGTTCAATATGACGTTTTACATTGGTGGGACCTCGGTGCTTATCGCTATCGGTGTCTCACTCGATACCTTAAGGCAGCTGCAAACCCACCTCCAAAACCAACATTACGATGGATTTTTGAGTCGCGGTAAAATTCGTGGCAGAAGAGGGTTTTAATTGTCCAAACAGGATGGGATCCAGGTCGAAGGACGCGTCGTTGAAGCACTTCCGAACGCAATGTTCAAGGTAGAGCTAGACAACGGCCATGTCATTTTGGCACACATCAGCGGAAAAATGCGGAAAAACTACATTCGCATTTTACCAAACGACCGTGTTTTGCTAGAATTGTCGCCCTACGATTTGACCCGTGGCCGCATCACCTATCGTCATAAATGACAAAGGGTTAGAGAGTTATGAAAGTCCGAGCATCCGTTAAGCCGCGCTGCGAAAATTGCAAGATTGTGCGCCGTAAGGGCGTAGTGCGCATCATTTGTAAAAAGAATCCCCGCCACAAGCAGCGGCAGGGTTAGGAGATACCGTGGCACGCATATCTGGCGTCGATATTCCGAACAACAAGAGAAGCGAAATCGCTCTCACTTACATCTATGGCATTGGCCGTACCGCTGCCGCTGAGATCCTGAAGAAGGCCGGCATCGACGGAGCCAAGAAAGCCGGCGACCTGACCGATGACGATATCGGCAAGCTGCGTCGCGTGATCGAAACCGGCTACCAGGTC
>JAHFQC010000143.1 GCA_023259375.1 Alphaproteobacteria bacterium | reverse complement strand
CCTCTTCCTGCGTAAGCCCGCGCTGCAAGCAGTAGAACAATTGATCTTCGGCGATCTTCGAGGTGGTCGCCTCATGCTCCAGCCGCGCACTCGGATTGCGCCCTTCAATGTACGGCACTGTGTGGGCGCCGCACTTGTCGCCAATAAGCAGGCTGTCGCATTGGGTGTAGTTGCGGGCGTTGACCGCTTTCGGATGCACACTGACAAGACCGCGATAGGTGTTCTGCGCCTTGCCGGCCGAAATGCCCTTCGAAATGATCCGCGAGCGGGTGTTCTTGCCCAGATGGATCATCTTGGTGCCGGTGTCGGCCTGCTGGTAGTTGTTGGTCACGGCGACCGAATAGAACTCGCCGACCGTATCGTCGCCGCGTAGGATGCACGACGGATACTTCCAGGTGATCGCCGAACCGGTTTCGACCTGCGTCCAGGAAATCTTCGAACGATGCCCACGGCAGTCGCCGCGCTTGGTGACGAAATTGTAGATGCCGCCCTTGCCGTTCTCGTCGCCCGGATACCAGTTCTGTACCGTCGAGTATTTGATCTCGGCGCCTTCGAGCGCGACCAGCTCGACCACGGCGGCGTGAAGCTGGTTCTCATCGCGCATCGGCGCGGTGCAGCCTTCGAGATAGGAGACATACGCCCCCTCGTCCGCCACGATCAGGGTCCGCTCGAACTGGCCGGTCTGGCTGGCGTTGATGCGGAAATAGGTCGACAGCTCCATCGGGCAGCGCACGCCCTTCGGCACGTAGACGAAGGTGCCGTCGGAGAACACCGCCGAATTCAACGTGGCGAAGAAATTGTCGGTCACCGGAACCACGGAACCGAGATATTTGCGCACCAGATCGGGATAGTCGCGGATCGCTTCTGAGATCGGGCAGAAGATCACGCCGGCTTCGTTCAGTTTCTCCTTGAACGTCGTGGCGACGGAAACCGAATCGAACACCGCGTCCACCGCGACGCCCGCCAGCATCTTCTGCTCGGAAATCGGGATACCGAGCTTGTTGTAGGTGTCGATCAGCTTCGGATCGACCTCGTCCAGGCTCTCGTACTTTTCCTTGTCCTTGGGCGCCGCATAGTAATAGGCGTCCTGATAGTCGATCTTGGGATAGCGCAGACGCGCCCAGCCGGGCTCGCGCATTTCGGTCCAGCGCTTGAACGCGGCCAAACGCCAATTGAGCATCCATTCCGGCTCGTTTTTCTTGGCCGAAATGAAACGCACGATATCGGGATTTAGGCCCTTGGGGGCCTTATCCATTTCGATGTCGGTGACGAAGCCATACTTGTACTTCTCACCGAGAGCGGCAACTTGGTCTTTGGTATCCGTACCGGCAGACATTCCCGCCTCTCAAGCAGCGGCGCGCGAACGGACGCGCGCCACCAGTTTAGTGATCGACTTCAACGCTGCTTCCACGTCCGCCTCGGTGGAGTTCCAGCCGAAGCTCGCGCGCAAAGTACATCCTGCAACATCATCGCTCACGCCCATCGCGGCAAGGACGTGCGACCGTTTGACCTTGCCCGACGAACACGCGGCTCCGGAACTTAGCATCACACCGTCGAGGTCCAAGGCCATCAATGCGGTTTCTGCGGCAATTCCGGGCAAAGCAAAATACGAGGTATTCGCAAGCCGCGGCGCGTCGGCACCAAAAATGACGGCATCCGGCGCAATCTCGCGCAAAAGCGCTTCAAAACGATCACGCAACGACGGATCGGCCACCTCGGTCGCAGCGATCGCCGCCGCTGCCCCGAAACCGGCAATACCCGGTACGTTTTCCGTTCCCGCGCGCAAACCCTTTTCCTGGCCGCCGCCAGCCATCGGCGACGTGAACGGCACGCCAGGTTTCAGGATCAGGGCGCCGCAGCCTTGTAGGCCGCCGATCTTGTGCGCCGAAAGGGTCAGATAGTCGGCCCGCGGCACAGGAATGCGCCCCACCGCCTGCACAGCGTCGACCATTAGCAGCGCTCCGGCTTCAGCTGCCAGCGCAGCCGCCTCGGCTACTGGCTGGATAACACCCGTCTCGTTGTTGGCTGCCATGAGGGCAACCAAAGCCCGCCCCTTGCCTTCGCGCAGTCCGGTCTTCAGAGCTTCCATGTCGGCGATGCCGCTCCGGGTCACCGGAATGGTCTCAAGCCGCAGTCCCGCGAACCGCTCCGCCACCGCCGCCGCATTGGCCAGCACGGCCGGATGCTCAATGGCCGAGACGAACAAACGGGTAATCCGGTCGCCAGCATCGGCCGCGCCCTGCACCGCCCCCCACAAAGCCAGCATATTGGCTTCGGTGGCACCGCTGGTGAAAACCACTTCGGGAGGCTCGACACTGGCCAGCGCGGCGACTTGACCCCGTGCATCCTCAATCAACGCTCGCGCCGCCCGCCCGGCCGCGTGTACGGACGAGGCATTGCCGCCCAACGCAAAGGCGCGTTCGGCCGCAAGTCTCGACGCATCGCGCAGAGGCGCCGTCGCATTGTGATCGAGATAGGCCATAATTCCTTCAGAGTTGCTCTTACGCTGCGACCCGGTCGTCGCCACCTTCACCAGGGGTGGTTCCGAGTTGCGCCCTGCCCAATACGCGCTTCTCGACAACATCGGCAAGCGAGACTGACGAGAGGAAAACGTGGATTTGCCGGCCGAGCTCTTCCCAGAGATCGTGGGTAATGCAGCGCGCGCCCTGACTAGCGCATCCCTTAGGGCTGCCCGGCTTGCAACGGGTCGCGGTAATGGGCTCGTCGACCGCCATGATGATATCGGAAACCCGGACTTCGTCCGACGGCCGGCTGAGGCGATAGCCGCCACCCGGACCGCGTACGCTCGAGACCAGCCCGCTGCGTCGGAGCTTGGCGAACAGCTGCTCCAGATAGGACAATGAAATTTCCTGCCGCTCCGCGATATCCGCGAGGGAAACCGGGCGACCAGCCGCTTCGTGCTGGGCCAAATCGGCCATCGCCATCACGGCGTAACGTCCTTTGGTGCTGAGCCTCATGTCGCTACTCCAAATCTTGCGCCAACGCCTTCCACCAAGTTTGTTTTCCTTGCGCAAAAGGGGGCCGACTGGTGTAAGAACAGCGCGGCCCGGACGCGTCGCGTACTTCATCCCGTGATATAGATTTCCTGAGTGCCCAGGTCAAGAATTGCACTGGGGTTCCTCGTAACGAAATCGCTATGTACATGATTTTGATAGAATTTGATTCACAGAACCAAGTTCCCCAAATCCCTAAAGCGGTAGCGACCGCGGCCTATATGAACCCGCCGATTCGGAGTGCCCATGCCTGACATCATCCTCCCCGGTCCTGCCGGACGCATCGAGGCCCGCTACCAGAAGCAGAAGACCCCCGGCGCGCCGATGGCTCTGGTGCTGCATTCACATCCGCAGTTCGGCGGCACCATGAACAACCCCTTGGTGTACGACCTGTTTCACATGTTCCACGGGCTGGGCTGTACGACCGTACGGTTCAATTTCCGCGGCGTTGGCCGCAGCCAAGGCACCTTCGATTCCGGCGCTGGCGAATTGTCGGACGCGGCGGCGGTGCTTGACTGGATGAACACCCTCTATCCCAATCCGTCCTTCGTCTGGATTTGCGGCATCAGCTTTGGTGCCTGGATCGGCATGCAGCTTTTAATGCGGCGGCCCGAAATCACCGGCTTCGTGTCGATCGCCCCGCCGGCCTCGATGTACGACTTCGCCTTCCTGGCGCCCTGCCCGGCCTCCGGCCTGATCGTCCACGGCACCAAGGATCTCGTGGTCCCGGAGCCTGACGTCCAGAAACTGGTCGACCGACTGACCGCTCAGAAGGGCATCAAGATCACCTATCAGCACCTCGAAGGGGCCAACCACTTCTTCGACAAGAAGGAAGCCGAGGTGGTCGAGATGGTGAAGGAATACGTCAACGAACGGATGGTCCATCCGTACGACCACCGCTGACCATTTAAGCAGCCGTTTGGGACCCGCGGCTGCACGCTGTTGGGCCTGACATTGCCCTTGGCGCCATTGGGTCCTAAACAGCCTGTAGGCATCTAGGGAAAAGTGTCATGGCCAACGCGCCCCAATTCAAATCCGAATTCCTTCGCACGTTCGCGGAGCGCGGTGCCTATTACGCCTCCACCGACGATGCCGCGCTCGACGAGAAATTCGCCAAGGAACGCGTCACCGCCTATATCGGCTTCGACTGCACGGCGGCGTCGTTGCATGTCGGCAGCCTCGTCCAGATCATGACCTTGCGCCGGCTGCAGCAGAGCGGTCACAAGCCGATCGTTCTGATGGGCGGCGGCACGACCAAGATCGGCGATCCGTCGGGCAAGGACGAAGCGCGTCAGCTTCTGACTCCGGAAAAGATCGAAGAAAACAAGAAGGGGATCTTCTCGGTCTTCGAGAAATTCCTCAAATTCGGCGACGGCCCCACCGATGCAGTGATGGTCGACAACGCCGCCTGGCTCGACAAGATCGAGTACATCCCGTTCCTGCGCGATGTCGGCCGCCACTTCTCGGTCAACCGCATGCTGACAATGGATAGCGTCAAGCTGCGCCTCGAACGCGACCAGCCGCTCAGCTTCCTCGAATTCAACTACATGATCCTGCAGAGCTACGATTTTGTGGAGCTCTTCAAACGCTATGGCTGTACGCTGCAATGCGGCGGCTCAGACCAGTGGGGCAACATCGTCTCCGGCACCGATCTCGGCCGCCGGCTAACCGAAGCGCAATTGTTCGGCCTCACCTCGCCGCTGATGACGACCGCCTCCGGCGCCAAGATGGGCAAGACCGCCGCCGGTGCGGTGTGGCTCAACGCCGACATGCTGAAGCCGTATGATTACTGGCAGTTCTGGCGCAATACCGAAGACGCCGATGTCGGCCGCTTCCTCAAGCTGTTCACCGATCTGCCGATGGATGAGATCGCGCGACTTGAAGCGTTGCAGGGCGCCGAACTCAATGACGCCAAGAAGGTGCTCGCCACCGAAGCGACAGCCATGGCCCACGGCCGTGCTATCGCCGAAGAAGCTGCCGAAACTGCCCGACGCACCTTCGAGGAAGGGGCAATGGCGGAGGGTCTGCCGACGTTTGAAATCGAACGCGCCAAGCTGATCGGCATGCCGGTAACGACGCTCGCGCATCAAGTTGGCCTCACCTCGTCGGCCAGCGAGGCCCGCCGTTTCATCCAAGGCGGCGGTCTCAAGCTGAATGATGCCGGGGTTTCCGACGTGAAGGCGGCGATCGTCGAGAACGACATTACTACGCAAGGCGTGCTGAAACTTTCGATCGGCAAGAAAAAGCACATTCTAGTCAAGCCGGTCTGAGCACCGCACCCACTCAATTGATGCAATGGCCGGGGTCACTCCCGGCCATTTGCGTATCGCCGCATCCGTTCAGCCCCCGTTCATCGCGCCAAGCGCACCCTAATGAAGCGCTATCTGGGGGCCGTCATGCGCACACTCCGTCGAATTCTGCTCATTACCAATGGGATTCTGGCCATCCTCATCGCCGTTATCGTCGCCGATTTTGCGCGTCGCCCGCGCACACCTGTGATAGAGGGCGCGGCGCCGGTGGCACGGCTGGAACAAGTCACTCTCAATGGCACCAAGCAGTGGACCGAGATCCGCGGTGCCGACAATCGCAATACGCTGCTCCTGTTCCTGCACGGTGGTCCCGGGATGCCGGTGATGTTTCTCGGACATGTGTTTCAGCGTCCGTTGGAAAACGACTTCACTGTCGTGCATTGGGATCGCCGCGGCGCAGGAAAATCCTTCGATGCGGGCCGCGGCTGGACGCCAACGGTACGCGCCAACCTCGACGATCTGCATGCGCTCGCATCGCACCTGCACAAGGAATTTCCCGGACGCCGGCTGATCCTCATCGGTCACAGCTGGGGCAGCTATCTCGGCATGTTGGCCATTCGCGAACGCCCCGATCTTTACGCGGCTTATGTCGGAACTGGCCAAATGGCGTCCAACCACGAGGGAGACGTCGCCG